>DYOJ01000839.1 GCA_020720705.1 Acetofilamentum sp. | reverse complement strand
GGCAGCAAGCAAAACTAACAGATACAACAGATGGACGTAGATGATTTATCAAGAGAATCTTATGAAGGAATTCTGATCGAGGCAGAAAAATTGTCACACGATTTGACTTTGCGATTTGGAGTTTTATCGGGTGATTGTAAAAATGAGACCGAATACCTCGATAAAGCTGAAAAATTGATTAGAGAAGTAATGAAAGCGGAGGATTGGGAGATTGACGATTTATTTTTGGGGAATCATCCGGAAAAAGAAAAATTGGAATTAACTTGTAAAAAAATATTAGAGAATATTCAGAAAGTAAAATCGATTCCGATTGAGAAACGTAAATTTGATTTTTAATCATCACTATGACTTTATGATTATATATTTAGTTGGTATAAGCTGTATTGGAAAAACGACAATTGGAAAAATGTTAGCAGATAAGATTGGTTATTCTTTCTTTGACTTAGATGAAGAAATACAGGATTATTATAAAAAACCAATTGAACGGATTCAGAATGAATGTTTAACAATGAACGGATACAGAGAAAAAGCCGGCATTGTTTTAGATAAATTATTCTCAAAAAATATTGATTCCGTAATTTCCGGAACACCATCGGGATTGAAATTTTCATATCTACAAGTGTATAAACGACATAAGAACAAAGAATTAATTTCTATTTGTTTAAATGATTCATTTGAGAACGTATTGGACAGGTTAACTTTTTTTGACAAGGACTCAAATCCGATAACGGAAAGACCGGATGAATCGAAGAAAAAGAGATATTTAAAAGAGATTCGAGCGGATTATAATTTTTTCAAGGACTCGTACAAACGAGCAGATTTTCAGATAAACATAGAAGATGTGAGTTTAGGTAATATCCCTGAATTGATTATGAAAACCATAGGGATGAATGAACTAATGCCAGCTGCCAACAATGTATATACAAAATAGGCGAAGTAGTAGTAAATTCAACTGTTGTAGCCCGCCTCAACTTTGTAACGGTTTGACAAGTTTGAAGCCCGTAATCGGCAACTTTTCATACCGCCGTCCGTTGGCAGTAAGGCAAAAAAAAGCAGATATGAAAACAATACAAAGAATGCGCACAATTATTCCAATAGTATTAACCCGAATAATTCAAAAAAGATTTGCATAAAAGGGTGTAAAGTGTTAT
>DYOJ01000154.1 GCA_020720705.1 Acetofilamentum sp. | reverse complement strand
TCACATTATCACATTTTCACATTTTCAGTATAAAAGTGGTTAACGTTCACACTAACCGGTATTTTATGCTTGATATGCCTCTATTTCAAAATCATTGATGTTCCGTAAACGGAGTTGTTCATTTTGACTTTTAAGAAATAAACCCCAACGGCATTTCCGGAAATATTCAATTCGTTTTCACCGGAATACAGTTTTTGAGCTAAAACAACTTTACCTGTAACATCAGAAATTTCTATATCAGCATTTTGTGGTAAAGTAATTTTGACTTGCCCGGTTGTGGGATTTGGTCCTACGAGAATACCGGCATCTTCTACAGAATTAATACGTTCGGGTAACTGAATGTTAATGGTATATTCTTCAACTTCTCCGTCAAAATCAAATCCGCAAGAAGTTGGTGCAGAATTGTAACGCGCAGATATTCTCATGGTTGTATTCCCGATTATTGCAAAAGAAGGTACGGTGATTGATTTGGGCGAATTTGTTGTAGCGCCGTTAATCACATCGTTGGCGGTTCCTAAATCATAGTTTTCACCGGGATCATCAAAATCGCAATCGTGATTCCAGTCAATCCAAACTTTTGAATAAATTGTATTTGCGCCGTCGGTGTCCAAATTTACAGATATTTGATAAACCTCGCCTCGAATGAGTGTTGTTGCAATATCGGTATAATCGCTGTAAGCATTGCCGTTTATGTCTATCGGTTTCAAAGAATTGTTGTCAATCTCGTTGAACAGTACGTTTGTAATACTTGTTCCGTAATTGGTGTTTCCGTAAGAATAACAATAGTTGCAAGGCGCATTCCCTGAGCTTGTTTCTGACCCTTCGAGAGGTATTATCGAATAGCAATTCTCAGCAGGAAAATACTCAAATACAGCAAATTGGTAGGTTGTTCCGGGCAGCAAACCTGTTATTTCGACATTAGAATTTGCTCCCGTATAAACCACAAAATTACCGTCACCAAGCTCTTCGCCTTGTCCAAAAATTGAATTTGCGGTATAAGAAATTTCATTTACGGGAACGCTACTTACGGCTGAACCTTGCGATGCCAAAACGATAACGGCATCCCCGTTTCCGCGTGTCCAATTGACAGTCATCGAATTATCAGCAATGTTTGTTACAGAAAAATCAGACGCTTGGGTAGTGGGCGGAACACAGGAATATGGGAAGTCGAATTTAGCAATTCTTGTTTTCCAGTTCCAACTGCCCGATGTATATTGTGTTGTGTACCAAAATGAATAGTCGTCTGACGGGTCCACACTCATCATGGAATAATCGCCCCAACGTTCGGCACCGCCTGACTGCGAGGCTGTTCCGGCTTTGATAATTTCTTCGGTTATGGTCATTTCTCCGAGCGGGTCGCCTGCTTTTCTTCCGGTGTATCGAATTGACGGAAACGTTGAAGCACCCGAAACAGAATATCCAAGTGCAATATCTCCGGAACCGTTCATTGCTATACTGCTCATCCAGCGCGAGTTACCGTCTGTCGGGGCATAAGTTCCTTCTTGATACAAAGTCCAATTTAATCCGGTTTTTCGCAATTCGTACCATCTGACTCCGGAACGATTTGAACCTACATCCACAGAGCGGCTCAAAACGATGGCTTCATGCGTAGCAAATTTTCGATATTGTGCACGGAACATCAGTCGGTCGCCGACAACACTCAAATTTTCGGAAGTCGAGGGCTGGTCAATGACTATATCGTTACCGCCGAAGGATGAGTCAAAAACAGTGGGTGTTATTAAATTTTTTTGTGAAAACGTAGAATTTGCCGGTGTTGTCCAATTTGCCGTAAATGCCCACACTGCAATTCTGTCTGAACTCCAATAAGTATCGTTATCCATATCGAAAACAAAATAATTCGGAGTACCGGACGCAGGAAAAACACCGTCGCAATCCGAAGGAAGAATTGAATACGGGTCTTGGTTGGCATTAACATCAAACTTAATCATTTCGGCACCTGATTCGCCGGCAAGCATGGCATCCCGGTCGAAAGCACACGCATATACGCCGTTAAAATCGCCGGAACCTACATCAAATCTGTTTGCAGACATATAATATCCGTCATGCCAAATTCCGAGTTTCGGATAATCGGGCATATCATCAAATTCAAAAGCATAGCGAAAATAGGTACCTGTCGGGTCGGCAGACGTTGAAACAGCTATCAACTCCCATTGTGTTCCGTTGCTTGTTTCCACAGCAAACTGCGAAACTAACCAACGGTCGGCAATTTCGTCGTATAAAACAATCGGGTCGCCGTCGTTTGTGCCTGTCCAAGCACCCGAAAATCCGCTCCAAAATACAGATGAATTGAACGGACCTTCAAGCGAGTTGCCGTTTTTGTCAAAAATTTCGGTTACATTGTTTACCATTTGCACATAATGATTCGGACCGACATCCCCTTGCGTATCCGGCGGCACTACATTAAAATCATTATCACCGTTGTTTGTCCCCTCAAAATTTACGGTCGTACCTTTTGATTGTCGCTTTCCTTGCGTGGTTTGCACTTGCGGAGAAAGTGAACTTTTGTCAATTACTCCATTTTTGCGAGTTCGGAAATGATTTTTTACCTTTCCGTCTTTCCATGCTCTAACGGCTGAATTATCAAGTGCTTGCATTTCCGATAACGGTTTTGAAATATCGAAATAAGCCGATTTCTGAACTGTCGGGATAAGTTTTTCTTGTGCCGACAGAGTTAATGCTGATAAAAGCAAAGCTGATATCAGAACCAATGTAATTTTATTTTTCATTCTGATTTAATAAAGATTTTCACAAAGATATGAAAATTTCAAACGATTTCGGAACGATTTATTTAGATTTATTCCGAATAAATTTGATACTTCCTGAATTTTTCAAGGAAACATAATTGTTAATATTCTCATAATCAGAAAAATATCGATTTGCTATGCGTTGCCCGGAATGAACGTTGCAATAAAAAACAAATCTGTTTTTAACACCGCACTCATAAAATCCGAGTTTCCGGTAAGTATCACCGTTTCCCCAATCTAAATCATTGTATGTCATAATGTTATCGGGGCAAATTTCTTTTGAGTAATATGAGAGCAATTTGCTTAAACCTCCCGTAACTGTTGAAAACTTTTTGTTGCAATACCGTATCAATTCTGCGGATTTTCCTGTTTCAAAATTTCGAAGACCTGCAAAAGTCGCAATTGCAACTAACTCATTTTCAGCATACAATCCGATTCGATATTTCGATGCAGATGTTCCGTAGATATGATTTTCGTTCAAAAAAATATCAGATTCAGCTTTATTTACTCGTTTGACCGTGCATTTTCTGGCAAAAATCGTTGCAGACTTACCGTAGATTGCCGAAATTTTACTTTTGATAATATCAGGGTGTCGTACCCACCAATCTTCAAAAACCGTGAAAAAATTTGTATCGTATTGAAAATCTGAATATTGTGAGAATGGTAAAAAACGAACACGCGTAAAATACTCGGGCGGAATTTGCTCGGAAATAAAAAAATCTGTCAAATATTTTTGAAAACTATTTTCGTTCACAAAACAGTCTGAAAATTTCAACAAACTGATATACCGACAGTTGCTCCGGTCGTAACTGCAAAAAAGGAAACTCGGTTTTATCAGCAAAGTAAACAGAAAGTGAATTTGCCAACATTTTTCGTCTTTGATTGAAGGCGGTTTTAACAAATCTTGCAAATTCAGGATACAAATCACTTGTTATCAAAGACTTAGCTTTTCGAGATAAACGAATAACACCTGAATTAACTTTTGGCGGCGGGTTGAACACGTTTGGCGGGACAGTAAATAAATAGTGCGTATCGTAAAAAATTTGCGTCAGTACGCTCAATATGCCATAAGTTTTACTTCCGTGACCTGCACCGATTCGTTCTGCAACTTCTTTTTGAAACATACCGGTAAGCGAAGTAACAATTTGCTGATTTTCAATAACTTGAAACAATATTTGGGTAGAGATGTTATACGGAAAATTTCCGATAACGGCAAGTTGTTTACTGCGGAATTTCTCCGCCAAATTTATCTGCAAAAAATCGTCTGACAGTATTTTTCCTTGAAAATCAGGATATTTTTCTTTTAAAAATTGCACGGAATCAGTGTCAATATCCGTAACCAAAAAATTATCGTTACGGATAAAGAAATCAGTCAAAATCCCCGTTCCTCCGCCTATTTCGAGCATTAAATCAGCATTTTCATCCACGCAAGCCTCTGCAATTTTGCGAGCAATTTCCTTGTCAGTTAAAAAATGTTGTCCGAGACTTTTTTTTGGGCGTACGTGCATATCTACTGAGAATGTGATAATTTGGAAATTTGATAATTTGGAAATGTGATAATTTGGAAATGTGTTAATTTGGAAATGAGATAATTTGGAAATGTGATAATTTGGAAATGTGTTAATTTGGAAATGTGTTAATTTGGAAATGTGATAATTTGGAAATGTGATAATTTGGAAATGTGATAATTTGGAAATGTGATAATTTGGAAATGTGATAATTTGGAAATGTGATAATTTGGAAATGTGATAATTTGGAAATTTAATCCGTGAAAATCCGTAAAATCCGTGTCATCAGCGTTCCTTTTTTCAGCTAAGAATCGCTCTAAAATTAACTTATAACGGTTTCCTTTTATAATATGTTGATTTTATACTATCATCGGGGATAGGCTGAGATTTTTATTTTATGTAATTAACTGAAAATATATCACTTGTGTCAATTTAAACTCTCAACTTTAAACCGTAAACAGTATATTCAGAATAAAATCTAATGTCTCATTCCTAATATCTAACGTCTTCCTTAATTCAAATTTGGATCTTTTGGAACTGTGGTCCAAAAACTGTATTTATCGCCTATTTGGTTCAATGATAATGCCCAAATTTCGAGAGAAGGATGCAACAGACCGGCAATAGATTTCGGATTTGTTACCAACCAAAAATTATTGCTCAATTCATCTTCTAATTGTTTGGCAATCCAGCCGGAATATCCTGCGAAAAATCGAACATTGTCGCCGGTTGCTTTGCCGGATTCAAGCATGCGTATGAGCTTTGAGAAACTACCGCCCCAAAAAAGTCCGTCTTTTATGGGCATACTTTCGGGAAGAGTCTTGCCTAAATTGTGAACATAAAACAATCTGTCGCGGTTTACAGGTCCTCCCAAATACACAGGAATTTTTAAACTTCTGCCCACATTTGCAACATCATACAACGTTTTGTTCAAGGGTTTGTTCAACACAAAACCGACCGAGCCTTCGGCATTATGTTCGGTTAGCAACACAGCCGACCTGCTGAAATATCTGTCCGCCGCAAACGGCTCCGACAGCAAAACACTGCCAACTTGCGCATTCAACAAATGGGAATCTATCTTAAAAATATCTTTTGAAATCACTTGCATAACTACTTTTCAGTTAAATTATTAGTAACAATACTTCGTTAGATTTTAGAATTTAGACGTTAGATGTTAGATGTTAGACTCAAATTTCTCAATTCCAGACAGTTACCATCAAACCTACAAATAAAAATTATCTTTATATAATTTACTGTGAATCAATATCTTACAAAAATTATTAACGGACTATTGTAGTAACAAACTAAATTTCAAATCATAAAATTATTCAATTCAAGAGTCCACTCCGAATAGTATTTTTGACAGGATTATGCAGAAATTTATATTTGTAAATTATTTATATCCAATTAATTACAAAAAGTAAATTCGTAATAATTCGTGAATTAGCGGTAAATTTCGACTTTTCGGAGTGGACTCATCTATACAAACTTAAAAACAACAAAAACAACAAAAGCAACAACAACATTAAATTTACAATTATATTACTTTGCAAATTTAAAATAAAAAACGCAGAATTTTAATATCATGCTCATTTTTTCTACAAGTTAATAATTATTGACTGATTTTTCAATGTTTTTACTAATTTTGCATCATAAATATAAACAAAATCCATGCTTGTAAAAACGTTCGGAAGT
>DYOJ01000838.1 GCA_020720705.1 Acetofilamentum sp. | reverse complement strand
CCGACAGCTTATTATTTTGTTATAATGTCCGTATTCAACGGTTCCCAAAAAAGCATGATATTTGTTCTTTGTCGGTTTGTAATTGATTGCGAAGTTCGGATTTGTTTAAAAATTTAATCTCCGGACGGATATAGTCGTAAAATTCAACCGATATGGTTTTTCCGTATAAATTTCCGTCAAAATTAAATAGGTGCGCTTCAATATTTATTTCGCTTTTATCGGAAACCGTAGGTCTGGTACCGATATTCAACATTCCGTTAAAGTTCTGATTATCAATTGAAATCATAACAGCATACACGCCGTTTTTAGGTAAAAGTTTTGAGTTGTTTTCGGGTAGTTCGATATTTGCAGTCGGGAAACCAAGTTCATGTCCGATATGTTCACCGTGAGTAACAATTCCTCGCAAGCCGTATTTATATCCAAGCATGGCATTTGCCCTGCTGATTTCTCCGTTTTCGAGCGCGTGTCTGATTTTAGTGGAACTGACAGGAACACCTTCAATATTAAAAGCTTCAACACGTTCAACATCAAATCCATACCCCTGTGTACATTGCTTAAGCATCGCCACATCGCCTTGCCTGTCGTGTCCGAAACGGTGGTCGTAACCTACAATTAAATGTTTAGTATTCAGTTGCTTATGTAAAATTTGATATATAAAATCGCAAGATATGAGTTTTGAAAATTCAACCGAAAACGGCAAAATTACGAAATGGTCAATATTAAATTTTTCGAACCGGTCAATTTTTTCTTCAATCGTATTGAGCAAATACAAAGGCATGTCCGGAAACAAAACCGTGCGCGGATGCGGGTAGAATGTAAGTACAACCGATTCGCCGCCGAGTGTGTGAGCTTGTTTGATAAGTTGTTGCAAAATTTGTGCATGCCCTAAATGTACACCATCAAAAGTCCCGACTGTTACCACCGGTGTGTGTATTCTGAACTCGGAATTTAGCTTATGAACAATCATATCTTAAATTTGTTGGGTGTTTTGTTCTGAGTATTGAGTATTGGGTGTTGGGTATTGGGTATTGTGTATTGGGTTTCGGGTGTTGGGTAGCAAGATACAAATAACATGTTTAAGTTTTGAATCCCTTTCTGTAATAACAATACTCCGTTAATATTTTTTGTAAGATATTGATTTATTGTAAATTAGAT
>DYOJ01000837.1 GCA_020720705.1 Acetofilamentum sp. | reverse complement strand
CAAAATCGTTCCGACAAAATATTTTGGAAAAAGGCGGAACCATTGACCAAATGCAACTTTACAAACAATTCCGCGGCGCCGAACCCAACACCGATGCTCTGCTCGTGCGTAAAGGATTTAAGTCGTAAATCTTTGTAAATTAAATTCTTACAACCCTGCCAAAGTTTTTGAAATTTTGGCAGGGTTTTTTATTATCGGCATTGTATTTTTCAAAAATTTTTGTAATTTTGAAGAGTATTTTTAAACATTGAAATTTACTCAAAAAGTTTTTGTCCTCCTAAATTAATCAAATAATTCTATAAAATATGCTACTTTCCTTACTTTTTATTCAAATTCTGCTTGCAATTTTTACGGAAGAAGGGTCGCAAAAGCTCCAAACCAAGCAAACTTACCCTTTACCGAATTTTTTTGCACTTGCCACAATTGATTCAGTTTATGACGGACAAATGAGCTTAGCAGAGTTTCAAAATCAAGAAGAAATACTGCTGCTCACAGAACATACAGATTTACAAATTATCAGCTACAAAGTATTGGGCTGCGGCAATCAAAGTTATTTAGGAAAACTTATACCGGATTCTTTAAAAATCCGTGCAGCCGGATGTTATCGGTCAATTTTTTTCTACAATATCGTTGCTGTTTCCGGAGATAAAGATACGTTTCAATTGAACAATATTAGGTTGGTTGTAGGAAAAAAACTCAAAAAGACCAAACCGTATATTTCAGAATATATTAGAACGCCGTATTTTGTATATAGAAGTGATTTATTTTTCTTCGGAGATTTTGATAAATTATTGATGTACCGTATTATAGAGCCATCTAACAACCTTACAATTATATATTTTGAAACATTTTGGGAGTATGGCGAAGGCTTCAATGATAATATTAAAAGTCATTCTTGTTATCTTAATTCGAAGCAAAAAGGATTGTTAAACAGACTGGGGCGTTCTGATATCGTATCATTTTCAAAAATTTCTGCGGTTACACCCGATTGTGATACGATACTTTTGCCACCGATGGTTTTTTTTAAAGAATTAGATAAATTTGGTCCATAAATGCAAACGTTCACGCATTGAGAAATTACTGATTATTTATTAAAATCTAAAATCATATGGAAAAAAACGTAGCAATATATTTCGACAAAGAAGCTGATTTTTTG
>DYOJ01000836.1 GCA_020720705.1 Acetofilamentum sp. | reverse complement strand
TATAATTAACATAAAATCAAGAATTTATACGTTTTCTTACAGACACTAATTATAATATAATCCTATTTCGAACTCAGGTTGTAAGTTATATTTTAAAACCACATAAACCCTCAACTACAAACCGTAAGCAGTATAAATGGTAGAATTAAAGATTTTGAGAACAAAAAGCATTCAAACGTTTTGCTAATGTTTGGATATCTTCTACACGAGCTGTTTGCTCCCTCCACGATATCGGAATAGACTTGTAACCGTAGCATAAAGCTGCAAGTCCGCCTGTTACGGCGGCAGTCGTGTCGGTATCGTTACCCAAATTCACAGCCGTTAGGACTGCTTCTGAATACGATTGTGTTTTCATGAAGCACCAAATACTTGCCTCAAGCGTATGCAAAACATATCCGGACGATTCAATATCAACCTCGTTTAAAACCCGAATATCTTGAGCGATTAAGCGGTCGAATTTTCTAATTTCCTTTTGTTCAACGGCTTGATATTCAAAAAAATATCGTATATCAGCACGCATTTTTGAATAAGCATTTTCCTTCTGCAACCCGTCAAGCATAAGTTCTGCAAACTTTAGATATATCAAACAAGCCAGTGCGGAGCGTATATGTTTATGGGTTAGTGCGGCTACTTCCCAAATTATTTTGAACTGTTCGTCTATCGGTTTACCTTTTATGTAAAATAACAAAGGAATGATACGCATAAGGGCGCCGTTTCCGTTGTCGCTCTCGTTCGCATAGTGTTTGAGTTCTGTTAGCTGGTCAAATTTTTTATTCGTCAAAATTGTTTTTAGCTCTGATAATGCTGAATTGGTTGTATTCCCGATGTCAAAAACCTCACCTTCAGCAGTCCACAGAGCAGTATCTCGCCAAGCGATGAATTTTCGAGCCATGTCTGTAAGATTGTAACCATTTGATAATGAATCGGCAAGACAGAGTGTTAGCGAGGTGTCGTCCGACCATGTTCCGGGCGGAAGATTATAGGTTCCGAAGCCGCGCATGTCCGTAGCCGGATTTCGTTGCACTTCTTTTCGAGACTTAAACTCGTAGGGTACGCCAACAGCATCGGCAACTGCAACGCCTATCAAAGCAGAAAATATTGAATCTTCCATGGTTCTCGATTTATAACATAATACTCTAAGGAATGAATATTGAATA
>DYOJ01000835.1 GCA_020720705.1 Acetofilamentum sp. | reverse complement strand
GGCATCTACACTCGGATAATTTGCACTTCCGCCTTCTGCATCGTTCCATAAAAAACCGAAACGTAACGTTGCCTGATTGTCGAAAGCACTGTTTGCAATATTCCGTTTCATCCAAGTATTACTATTGGGTGTATCTTCGACCAAAGACCAAGTAGCACCTGAATTTGTACTGAAATATACAGATATACCTGCACATTCGTTTGCCCAATATGAAAAATTCACGGAACGGTAACCTATTGTGTTAAAATCATAATTCATTGCTGCGAAGAATTTTCGCTTTGAACTTAAGGATGCATTCCAACTTGCGGCAAGTTCGCCGGCATCCAAAGAGCAATCTGCTAACATGTGTAAATAGTTTGTATTAGGACTTGGTATGGATGCAGTCTGCGCATCCACATTTCCGGCAGATATACTCGTACCCAAACAGTTGTATGCACCAAAAGCATAAACATTGCTGATATACCAACGGTTATCTTCTGTTGCATGTCCGCTAAATGTGTTTGCAGAAGGCACAACAGAGTTTACAGGCGCGCCAACAGCCGCATTCAGTGTCCAATTTGCAGGTGTATCAAAATTGTCCGTTGCAATTGATAGTTGCGAAAATACCGAATTTGCATACGGAAAGATTAGCAAGAAAAAAAGGATAAACTTTTTCATATTTAGAGGATTTTATTTACGATAGATTTTTCGACAGTTCGAATAAATATTCTGACATCACCCAAATCATATACACGAAATAGGTAAGGAAAATATATTTTTCAGAATCTTTTACAAAGAAAAAAAGGATGTTGAAAATTAACACAAAAATCAGACTGAAAATGACGTTGAAATCAATTTCTATAAAAATAGGTAATGCTATAATAACCAATGATATAAGTATCGCAGAAATAATTTTTCCGTTTTTTAGCCCGAACACTGTTACAAGTGTTTTAATGCCATTTTGTTTATCGCCTTCGTAGTCTTTAATATCCTTAATAACAGAAACTAAGGTAAAACCAAAAAGAATTGCATAAGATAAAATGCTCGGAATTTGGGTAAACGAACGGTCGTTCAGCAGTAAACTTGCGCCGGCATGAAATACCGTCAAAGCAATAAAACCGAGTATCAAATTGTTAATTAAAAACACTTTTTTCAATCTAAAAGGCTCATTTGAATACACATA
>DYOJ01000834.1 GCA_020720705.1 Acetofilamentum sp. | reverse complement strand
TTGAATAAGTGTGTTGCACCAAAGTATCGTCTGTGGCGGTTTGCCCGTTGCCAAAATCCCAAACAACAGATGTAAATTCTTTTACACCTTTCAATCGAAAATCTTGCACAAGTTCGCAAGTATCGCCCACAATTATTCTGCGTTCTGCTACAAAACTTTGGCAAAAAGTTGGTAAACCTATATTTGACTTTTTACCACCGAGATAAAAACCATCATCTGCAAAATTACAGGCAACTCCTTTTTTAGTAGGCTCGTGAATAATACTCAAATATTCATTATTAGATTTTGCCATATAAATTTTGCTGTCCGGTGCAAGTTGCATTTGCCATTTACCATATAATGTTCCTATAAACACTTGAACTTTTGAAGCCAAAATTGCCGTATTTGCGGGATTTGAAATATCATACTGATAAACGTGCATTCCATTAGTTGTATAAATAAATCGGGAATCCGGCGAAAATTCAAACCAATCGGTAAAATAATAAGATGTTCCATCTCCTATTGTGCGTCTGTTTGATAAAATACCTGTTTCAACATTAAAATCAGCCAAACCGAACAAATAATTATTATCCGCATTAATCCAAAATAAATGTTTTCCGTCCGGCGAAAATTTTAGTTCATTATTTATAAGTGTTTGAATATTAAGCGGGAAAATAGTAGGTGTCGGATTTACGCCGTTTTCATCTACACGGTATATTTTTAGGTGTGAATTTGCCCAATTATCATCGTCCAGCACAAATGCAACCACCCAATACACAGTTCCGCAAGCGTTTGAAATTGCGGTAAGTTGTTCGGATGCCGGGGTGTGTAACATAACATCTTTATACCCCGCAACCACATCGCCGTTGCCGTTGTCTAATGTTGCATCTATTAAATTGTATCTGAGTGCTTCTATGCCTGAACCCTCTCCGCCCATACACGTAAACAGGAAAAATTGGTTCGGGTGGTTCGGGTAAGGAATAAATACAGCGGCTTGATGTGGCGTACCGCCGCCATATAAAATTCCGTTTGGCATAGTTGTATGATTTTTATTCCAAATTTTGAACCCATCGGAATATGCAATCAGATTTCCGTTTTGGTCGGCGAGTGTAGAACTGCCTTCAAAAACATTCATTTGTCCGTCAAGTAACGGTGTTGGCGGATTGGTGCGAAAATCTATTCC
>DYOJ01000833.1 GCA_020720705.1 Acetofilamentum sp. | reverse complement strand
GGGTGCCGTAAAGTTAAATAAACAATTGGATAACGTTAATATTCGAGATTTTGCTTATGAATAACATTTTCTTGGATACAAACATATTGGTTTATGCTTTCGATGAAACGTCTGTATTTCATGAAAAATCAGCAGAAATTTTCCTGAATGAAGACAACAATTTGTTTGCTGCGACAAAAAATATCTCAGAATTTTTCGCCGTTTGTTCAAAGCTGAATTTAGATTTAAACAATACATTCGGTTTTTACAACGACCTGAAAGATAATTGCACCATATTAATGCCGACAGAACACAGTTTGTCAATATTCGAAACGCTGATAAAAAAATATAAACCGCGCGGAAATCGTATTTATGATATTGAAATTGTGTCAATTATGTTAGCAAACGAATTAACAAAAGTTGCAACAGCAAATATTGACGATTTTAAAAATATTTCAGAAATCGAAGTAATTGAAATTCAATAACATTAAAGAAAATCCTCTTCCACCACATTCGGCAGGGTAAATTTAAGAGAGGTTCGGCTTGCATGGCGCGTTTTATGGCGGAAATCGCTCTTTAATGTAAAATATTTGATTATGAAAACTTTAACTTAATAATTTCTGCAATGTGTTTTGTTTCTCTCATGTTTGTTCCGGTGGTTTGCACACGTAGAGCATATCCGGCATCTGAACTTATAAGAACAATGTCTATCTGTCCGTTAGGAAAACATTCTTTGATAAAGTTTTTGCATGTAGGACAATTATCAATTGAATTGATAATTTCAATAACGTATTCAGAATACACAAGTTTATCAGATAATACTTTGAGCATATCATTGCCGTGATGTGTTCCGGATAGTTTAATACGTTTCTCTTTGGGCAAAAGTGTTGTTTTCTCTAAGCTGATAGGTTGTTGATTTTGAATATAGTCTTGATGTATCTCAAAATGAGATATGTTGCTTACATTTTTTGCCGTAATTTTTTCAGAATAGACATCCGAATTCTTTATCAAAGTAATTTTGGTATTTTTCCAAAAGTTGCTCGTTTCGAAGCTAACCGTAATGGTGTTAAGAAGTATCGAATATGCCAAACCCACCGGTAGTTGCATTTTTAAATCGTCAGGGACATCTATTTTAAATGAAAATAAAATGTATTCGTCATCAACTCTTTCTGTTCCTTCTGCTAAATA
>DYOJ01000832.1 GCA_020720705.1 Acetofilamentum sp. | reverse complement strand
AAAAGGGGGTTAGGGGGATTCCTCTCAATGTCGTCAATCTTTATTTCGATACTTCGTTTCACGTTCTCAATATCATAGCGAACATCTTTTTCGGTAAAACGAAGTATTGTGTAACCGTTCTGAATGAGCAAATTATCTCTCAAAATATCATCTTCATATTTAAAATTGTGCGAATATCCGTCAATTTCAATAATTAATTTATGTTTTCGACAAATAAAATCTACAATGATGTTTCTATATTCCGAATCTGAAGTTGCAATTAGAAGAGCATGTTGTCTGTTAAATTGATTTCCATTTAATTGCTTAGCTCGCAACACCTTAGACCAAAGAAGAACTTCTCCGAGAGTCGAATTATTTCTAAGCTCACGAGCCTTTTCTTTGAGTTTCGGATTGTATCTGACATCTTTTTCTTCCATGAATTTAATCCCCCTAACCCCCTTTTAAAAAAGGGGGAACAACTTATGCTAACATTTTTTTTACTCTGAGTAAACCTTCGTAAAGGGCATCAATTTCCGCTTTGGTGTTGTAAAAAACCATGCTTGCGCGCACCGTGCCGGTAATTCCGAAATGTTGCATGGCGGGTTGTGCACAATGCGTGCCGGTGCGGACTGCAATACCGAGTTTGTCCAACAGCGTGCCGACATCATACGGATGCGCTTTGTCTAACAAAAATGAAATCGTTGCCGTTTTACGCGGTACATCGCCGATAATGCGCAGACCTTCGATGTGTTTCAATTTTTCAGTTGCATACACAAGTAATTCATTTTCATACGATTGTATGTTTTCTAAACCGATTGTTTGCACATAATTTATTGCCGCTGCCAAACTCGCCGCCCCGACATAGTTTGCCGTTCCTGCTTCGTATTTCAAAGGTAAATCGGCATATTCTATCGTTTTGAAACAGACGGTTTTAATCATATCGCCTCCACCTTGATATGGTGGCATAGCGTTGAGCAATTCTTTTTTTCCGTATAAGACGCCGATGCCGGTTTCAGCATAAATTTTATGTCCGGAAAAGGCGTAAAAATCGCAGTCAAGTTTTTGAACATCCACGTTGAAATGCTGGATACCTTGCGCCCCGTCAATCAGCACTTTGGCACCGACTTTATGCGCTTCCGCAATGATTTTTTCAATCGGGTGGATAATTCCGAATGCGTTGGAAACGTG
>DYOJ01000831.1 GCA_020720705.1 Acetofilamentum sp. | reverse complement strand
GAATTGATAATTATTCAGTGTAAAGGGCATTATTCAGACAAATAAAAAAAGCGGGTTGTTTGCCCGCTTTTTTTTAGTCTGTAATATTAGCGACTATCTCCAACAGCTCTGCGACTGTAAAGTTTTCGATTTCAGATTTATCATACAAAATCAATAGGGTTATTTCTGTGCCTGTATTATCTTCGGCAACGAGGTATGTTATCACCCTGAAACCTCCGCTTTTGCCTCTGTTTTTGCTTTTTACGGAAAGTCGTATTTTGTATAGACCATTGCCTAAGTGTGTTCCGAGTTCGGGATTTTCTAAAAGTAAACTTTCCAAAGCCTCAATATCAGTCTCCAACGACCTGTATTTTTTCTTATAGCGTTTAAAGTACTTTTCAAAAATACTCGAATACTTTATACTATTTGCCATGTAAATTTCTTATTGGTTTTGTTTTTCCCTGCTTAACTTCTTCTACCGATTTTTTAAAATCACTAAGAAACTGCTTTTTTGAAATCTTTGTATTAGTTCCCTGCAAATCATCTGTTTCGACAAACTCTACAAATTCCATTGTTCGGGCAAATTCAATAAATGCCTTCGCTTGTTTTGAATTTTCTTTGATTTTAATGTGTACCATGATGTTCTAATTTTTTACAAATGTACGATTAATCAATTAAAAAATCAATCAAATTTGATTAATCACTCCGTTAATCAGTTCGGCGGCGGCTTGTAAATCTTTGCGCAACACGTTTGAATCTCGGAACATTTCACCGATGCCTGTTTGCAACCAATTAAGATTTATGCCCTGCGAGTACGCCCAATTAATCATGCTTTCGCTTAGCCGGAAATCACCGTTTTCAGTCCGGCTGACTACGGTTTGCTCTGTTTTCAGAGCAATTGCTATCTGCGATTGCGTGATATTCAGTTTTTTCCTAATTTCCGCAAATCGCTGCCCAATATCTTTACGTTCTTTTTTATCTTCCATGCAGTTATTAATTTTTATTTATATTTTATGTTAAATTATTTTGCAATATTAATAATTAATCATATTTTTGCAAAACAATTAATTGATTTATTCATTTTAATTTATACGCCTATGGATTGAAAAAAGAAAAAAGCCTCACGGCACGCAGATAGGGAAAAAGGTAGGACGCGCGTGGAGCTTTTTTTTTCAACTCAATGCAAATG
>DYOJ01000830.1 GCA_020720705.1 Acetofilamentum sp. | reverse complement strand
CAAATATACAAACTTTTTACAACAAAAATCTCCCGCCGAGCAAAAAAGTTTGGCGGGAGGAAGCATGATAATACTCAAAACGGCTGATATGTTTACCTTAATTCTTTGTTATATATCTGATAGCCTGCAAATAAATACATTTTCAAATTAACACATTTTCAGTATAGATTATCAAAAAATATTAAACATCAAACTTTTTATCATTATTTTGGTGCGAAAAAAACCTTAGAATTTTTATATTTGCAACCTATCAAGAATATAGCAAATCGATGATTCAAATTTTCTTAAAAAAAGACAAGATTTCAGAACTGAAATGGTCAGAATGTTACGACAGAATATTCAAAATCGTAACTGAATTTCCGTTGCCTTTGGAGCGTATTGAAAGTTATAACGGATTTTCAAAAAAAATTGATATTGCACATCCAAATCTTATTGAAAATGAGGGTGAACCCAATGAATGTATAGCTTTTTGGGGCGATACGGTAAGTTTTTCACGTTCGGAACAAGTTCGATTTTTCAAACATTGGACACACTATTTAAACCGAAAAAATCAAGAATCTTTTGACGAAACAAAGCCGCTCACATGGTTTGCGCCGGAAATATTCAAAAACGACGGTACTTTGCCGGAATCAAACGGAATTGAACTATTCAGTCATTATTTCGATTCGGGTTCGCACTACAGAAATGCGGTGCTTGCCGTTGGTATTATGCTGGAAAACACTCTGCCCGGTGTGGCGTTTATGATTGCGATGGAAACTGAGAACGAAGAAATTGAAGCCGTGCGTTTGTGGTTGGAACATGTTTTTGAAGAACAGTTTGACAAACCCTTATATTTTAACAAAACACTTTTACTTCAAATACTTGAAAATCATTATGATAGCAAAGCTGATTTAGTCGGTAGGTTAGATGTTTTGTATCCGAAACTTTACAAAAACAATATGATTTATGCGATTGAAAACATTGGATATGAGGCATCGCTGAACTATTATGCACAGGTTTTGGCACACACATGGTTCGGCACTCTCGGTTTTTCGGAAGTGTTTGATGCGTGGATTGCGGCAACCTCCGATTTAGAAAAAGCACTCGAACTGACCGCCGAATCCAAAAAAGTTCTTGAACTCGACCCTGAGAAACAAAAAGAAGCTGAAAAGTATGACTATTTATATCTACT
>DYOJ01000829.1 GCA_020720705.1 Acetofilamentum sp. | reverse complement strand
TGGTGAGGTGCATGGACTAATTTTTAATATTATGACGATTCAACAAATATACAAATTTTTTCTCTAACGAACTCAATTTCAGCTCAAAATCCGTTTCACCAAATTTAAACTCTAAAGTTTCAGATTTGCGAAATGACATGCACTTTGAAAAAATTGTCGCTCAGGTGTAAAAAATCATTATCGGTTGTAATAAGCTCAGCATCAATGAGTTTCGTGGTTGCGGCTATCCACAAATCGTTCTTGCCCATATTTCTCGCAGTGAACTTCTCTTTGTCTGATTTGTTGGGAATTTTTCCTTGACTGTAAACATCTATATCTACATAATATTCAGCAACTTGCGTGTTTAAGTAAAGTGTCGGGATTTTTTTTAAGATGGTTTCGAGTTGAGCTAATTTAGTTTTGCCCCGGTCCAACTGTTTTGCCAAAGATTTTATTTCGGCATAACTGACAATTGAAATATAAACTTTGTTTTCCGAATCAGTCAGTCGAAACTCTGTTTTTAAACGTTTCCACAAATCGGAGTTTCTTACGATATGTAAAATTATATTTGTATCTAAAACGTAACGCATTGATTTTATGCTTTTAGCATTTCAGTAAGTTTTTCAATCGGCTCGTTACCGGGCCACTGTCCTTCGATTTCCGAAACATTGAAGTTATAGTTTTTTTCAATATCCTCGACAGAAAAAATAGGTTCAACGATTAATTCAGTTACACACTTATCGCTTTGAAAATCAATGGTTTGATTCGTTATGAAATATCTAAACATTTTGTCCAACAACTCGGTGTAATCCGTTTCACGGCGCGACAAACCGAACAATTGGCTTGCACGGTTAAGTATTTCACTGTCAATATTTACGGTTATTTTTTGGTTCATTCTTGCTTATGATTTTTCCTACAAATTTACAAATTTTTCTTGAAAAACACACAATTTCACCCCAAAATAGAATTTAGCACTCAATTATCTGTTTTCATAACGTTGCTTGATAATTTCCAAACTCCGAAAACTTGTTTCGCCCCGTTCGATACGTACCAAACGTTCATCTAACAAGGTTTTATGTTCGTCCGGAAAATTGGGCGTATCGTCTTGCATATCAGTTATTTCGATATAATCAAACTCTTGCAGCAAACTCAAAATGAATGCTGTTTTTTGCTGTTCTTTGATGTTGATGGTTAA
>DYOJ01000828.1 GCA_020720705.1 Acetofilamentum sp. | reverse complement strand
GGAAATTAGCATATACACTCCATTGACAATCAACGAATTATTACATATTATAAGTCAAGGCGAAAACGAAAATGTTGAATTTAAAACATCTTTCAACAAAGAAGTTATTGAAACAATTGTGGCGTTTGCTAATAAAACCGGTGGTAGCGTTTACATAGGTATTTCAGAAAAAGACAAAATTGTAGGAGTAAACACAGGCAAAGAGAGTATTCAAACGTGGAGTAATGAAATTAAAAACAAAACATCTCCCGCACTTATTCCTGATATCGATGTTGTTACGATTGACAACAAAATCATTGTGCAGTTACGAATAGCCGAATACCCTATTAAACCTGTATCAGCACAAGGCAAATATTACAAAAGAGTTCACAATTCAAATCATTTGCTAAGCACCGACGAAATTGCCGACGAACATTTGAAAGCCATAAACACAAGTTGGGATTATTATCCGAGCCCTAATCACAGCATTGATGATCTTGGGATTGATAAAGTCATAAAATTTATGGCACAAATTGAACAAAAATCCGAAACAAAAATAGCAATAAACCCGATTGATTTTTTGAAAAAAATGGAGATAATTCACAAAAATCAACTTACTTTCGGAGCCTATCTGTTATTTGCTAAGGATTACTGCTTAATGTCCGATATTCAGGCGGGAAGATTTAAAAGCGACATTACTATCATAGACAGCATTTCGTTTAACACCGACCTGTTTACCGAAGTAAATGAAACCATGTTGTTTATCCGAAAACATTTGATGGTTGAATACATCATTACCGGAGAACCACAACGTACCGAACGTTTTGATTACCCCCTCGATGCCATTCGCGAAATTGTGATCAATATGATTGTTCATCGCGATTACCGAAGCAGCAGTGCCTCAATCATCAAAATTTTTGACGACAGAATAGAATTTTTTAATCCGGGAAATTTATACGACGGTTTAAGTGTAGAAGATTTACTTTCAGATAAGTACACATCAAAAACACGCAATAAACTTATTGCCAAAGCCTTTAAAGAAGTGGGATTAATAGAACGATACGGCACCGGCATAAAAAGAATTTTAGATATTTGCCATAACTATGGTATTATTGCCCCAAAATTTGAAAATAGTTCATCAGGGTTTCATGTAACATTATTTAAAGAAAAAACAAATGACCCTGTAAATGACCCT
>DYOJ01000827.1 GCA_020720705.1 Acetofilamentum sp. | reverse complement strand
TCAGCGGAAAATTTTGCGGTTTTTCGAGGGCTTCGAGTTCAATATCGCAGTCCAAGCCGAACCAATGCACTTGTGTGGGCGAAAGCATTGTAAAACGTTGGATTTCAGTAACAGTTGCAGTTTTGAAACACGGATATTCCGCAAACGGCACAAAATATTCTTTGTCCTGAATCAAAAGCCAAAATCCTATCGTTGTGATATTTGTAACCGTGTTATTGATTAAAATGTTGTTGCCAAGCACTGATAAACTCATTTTGTTTTGTCTCCGTAATTTGTTTTAATTCACTTAATTCCTTTGTCGTCATATTGTAAAAGTCGGCTAAACTTACAACAGGTTCAAGCCAAAATTTAGCGGTACCGTCCGCTGTGTTAATGTGAATGTGCATTCGGGTTTCTTCTCTGCTGTTAAAAAAGAACCGATATTTTCCTAAAATTAAAATTGTCGGCATATTTTTTCTACAAAATTACAAAAATTTCAACACAATTCAAAATTTTTTGCCCGATTGAAACATTTTTTGCAAAAATTTCATATATTTGTATCTGCAATGATGAACAACACGCAAGTCATAAATAAATTAAAGGAAACGTTGATTTTGCAATTCGGCGAAATTATCAACGATGTTGTTTTGTTTGGTTCCCGTGCAAACGGAAAATCAACGGAACAATCTGATTATGATGTTATTATAGTTCTAAAAAATGATTATGATTGGACGTTTGAAAAAGAAATTTCAAAGACAATTTACAAATTCGAACTCAAATACGGCATCTTTACGGATGTGCATTTGATTTCCGAAAGTCAAATAAAAAACACCCTGCGCGGCAAAGACCCGTTGTTTGTAAACGCTTTATCTAACGGAATTTATGTTTAAATTTCGATTGGGTAAATTTGCCGCAAACTTCAAACACGCCTCAATATCAGCTTGTTCCAGAAACGGATAATGCTCTAAAATTGTTTCTGCCGTATCGCCTGCCGACAAATGTTCCAAAACCGTGTTTACCGTAATGCGCATCCCGCGAATGGTCGGTTTTCCGATGCACAAATCGGGCGAAAGTGTTATTCTGTCTGCAATAGCTTCCATTTCCAAAATTTTTCGCTAAAATACGATTTTTCTGCTTGGTTTCAAAATTTTTTGCCCGATTGAAACATTTTTTGCAATTTTACACGATTTTCCAAA
>DYOJ01000153.1:4497-6090 GCA_020720705.1 Acetofilamentum sp. | reverse complement strand
ATTATTTTCATTTTTCTAATCAAATGTTTACATGTTTTTTTATAAACACTATTTATGCCAAAATGCAGGGGAAAACAAAATAAGTACCGTAAATAATTCAAGACGACCAATCAACATTAAAAAAGACAATACCCATTTTGCAGCATCGGGTAAGGCTGCAAAATTTGATGCCGGTCCTACTTGCCCGATACCCGGACCAACATTCGCCAGCGCGGTAATACTTGCACCCATCGCTGTTTCTAAATCTAAACCGATAGCCGCAAGCACAAGCGTACCAAGCACGAAAATCAGGATAAATATTACCACAAAAGCTAAAATATTGTGAACGATAGAGGCATGAACCGGTTTTCCGTCAAAACGAACCGGAATAATTGCATTGGGGTGAACCAAACGCTTAAATTCGGCAAAACTATTCTTTACAACTATCATAATTCGCATAGTTTTAATCCCGCCTGCGGTTGACCCCGTAGAACCGCCTAAAAATATAAGGATAAACATCAATATCCACAAAAAGGGAGTCCATGTCAAGTAATCGGCAGTGGCATAGCCTGTTGTTGTCAGTATGGTTACCACTTGAAATACAGAATCTCGGAAAGCTTTTTCAAAATTTAAGTCAGAAGTAAAATATAATACGCCGGTAACTAAAGACGTAACGGTCAGGGTTATGGTAAAGTATGCTCTAAACTCCTCGTTTCGTAATACTTTTTTAAAGTCAAGTTTTAAAGCCCAATACGATATACTGAAATTTACCCCTGCCAAAAACATAAAAAATGTTATAACATATTGTATGTATGCCGAATCCCAATGTGCAATACTCGCTTGCTTTGTGGAATATCCTCCTGTTGCCATGGTAGTAAATGCGTGATTGATAGCGTCAAAAACGGACATTCCGCCAAAGAGCAAAAGTATAAATTCCGTAAAAGTAAACAGAACATAGATAGCCCAGAGACGTTTAGCCGTTTCTTTAACGCGCGGATGTAATTTATCGGCAACCGGACCGGGGGCTTCTGCGGCAAAAAGTTGCATCCCTCCTATTCCGAGAATCGGCAAAATAACTAAGGACATTACGATAATACCCATACCGCCCATCCATTGTATTATGCTGCGCCAAAACAAAAGTCCGTGAGGGAGTGATTCTATATCGTTCAAAATTGACGAACCTGTTGTCGTAAAGCCGGATATCGTCTCAAAAAAAGCATCGGTATAGCTTGGTATTCCGCCGTGAATCACAAACGGTAGTGCTCCGATAGCCGAAAACAGCACCCAAACAGAACTTACAACCACATAACCCTCACGTTTACTGACATTTGGCTTGATTGTTCGCGTGGCAAATCGGATAATCGCACCGGCTCCGGCAGCTATGCCCACAGTTATCAAAAATGCTTTCCAATCGTCTTCGCCGTATAACAGTGAAACCAAAAGGGCAATTGTCAGAAAAATGGCTTCAATAATCAGTAAAGTACCGAGTATTCTGAAAAGTGTTCTAAATTTGAACGGTGCTCTCATTTCTATACTTAGTGTTTGTAAGAAAACGTGTAAATATCAGGTATTTTGTAGGTTATCGTCATTTTTTCAAGCGAATATTTTGTCATT
>DYOJ01000153.1:0-4397 GCA_020720705.1 Acetofilamentum sp. | reverse complement strand
GTTTTGTTTCCATTGAATTTCTACCGTATTTCTCCGGAATTTATTAAAACATTCAAATCGAAATATCTCTATAACATATAGATTATCAATGCGTTATGAGTTGTCTTACAAGGTCTGCTTATTTACTGATTGTCGGCTATCTGAAAAATTTACTTACTGCTTCAATTGCTTCGGGAAGTGCAAAAACGACAACCTTATCACCCACTTGAATTTCGGAATCGCCTTTGGCAACAAAACTATCTTTACCTCTGATAATTCCTCCGATAATGGCACCGGTCGGAAATTTTAGGTCTTTGAGCGGTTTTTTGGTAATGCGAACACCGTCGGGTACATAATATTCCAATATTTCCGCAGTAGAAGCTGTAAGACATTGGACTGATGCGACTTGGGCAGCTATCACGTGGGCATAAATATAACTTGCCATAATCAATTTTTTGTTGATAACGGTATCTATTCCCAAACCTTCGGCTAAGGAAAGATATTCGATGTTTTCAACTTCAGCAATCGTTTTTCTCACACCCATTCGCTTAGCGTGCAGGCATGAGAGGATGTTGGTTTCCGTATCACCTGTTACGGCAATAAACGCGTCGGTATTCTCGATGCCTTCTTCGAGCAGCAAATCCGAATCACGTCCGTCTCCGTTAATGACTATTGTTTCGTCTAATTCTTCGACAATTTTATCGCATTTCAGTTTGTCTTTTTCAATCAGTTTAACATAACTTCTGCTTTCGCAACGCTGAGCGGTTTTCCACCCTATTCTGCTTCCGCCCAAAATCATAATGTTTCTGATTTCAATATCCGTTTTTCCGGCGAGTTCCATCACACTCTCACGGTCATCGTCGGAACATATTGCGTAAACAAGATCTCCTTTTTGAAACACATCAGTTCCGCGCGGGATAATGGTATCCCGATTTCGTTTTATTGCAACGGCACGAAAATCAATATCTCTTCGTTTTTCAGATATTTGTTGTAAAGAGCGACCGACGATAGGAGCTTGCGAATCAAGTTTGAGGGCGAATACCAACAATTTTCCGTCAGCAAATTTGTAGGTTTTGGTTGCGCCGCTTTGGCTTAATATTCCTACAATTTCATCGGTCGCAAGCGTTTCCGGATATATCAATTCGTCAATACCGAGTTCGGTAAAGTTGTTTCGATAGGCTTCGCTCAAATATTCTTTATTGTCAATACGTGCAATCACTTTGTGCGCGCCCATGCGTTTTGCTAAAAGTGCTGATACAATATTTGTTTCTTCGGATTCAGTAACGCTGATAAATAAATTCGCATCTCGGACACCGGCATTTTTCAGAGTTTCAAAAGAGGTGGACGAGCCGGCAATGGTCAAAAAATCAAAATGACTGTCTAAGTATGCCAGTCTTTCTTTATTTTTATCAATAACAACAATATCTTTTTTAGCTTGATATAACATTCGAGCAAGATATGTTCCGGATGAGCCGGCTCCGCTGATGATAATTTTCATCTGATTGAGTTGGGTTTAATGCACGACAAAAATAAGCCGTTTTTTTTATTTCTCCGTTTTTGTGCGATATTTTTTATGATAATAATCAAATCGACTTAAATGTTTCATAAAATTTCCACAAAACAATACCTACACTAACTGATACATTTAGCGAATGTTTTGTGCCGCTTTGCGGAATTTCGAGACAGCCCGAACACACATTAACAACCTCTTGTTGAACACCTTTTACCTCGTTTCCGAACACCAAAGCATATTTCCGATGATTCAAAATATCGAAAGTATTTAACCTATCCGCATGTTCTGCCTGCTCTATTGCTAATACGATGTAACCATTTGTTTTTAAGTCGTTTACAACATCTACCGTTGATTCTGAATACGTCCAATCTACGGCTTCGTCTGCCCCGAGTGCCGTTTTTCGAATATCGTTATGCGGCGGACAGGCAGTAATACCGCATAAAATAACGCGCTCAATTATAAACGCATCCGATGTACGAAATACAGAACCTATGTTATTCAAACTCCTGATGTTGTCCAGAATAACTATTACCGGAAGTTTTTGGGTGTTCTTAAATTCAGCAACCGAAATACGCCCCAATTCGCTGTTTTGTAATTTACGCATGTAATATTTTTTGCAAATGTCCGTATTTTTGAAAAAAAATGCAATTGAAATCCGTTAATTATCATTTTTTTTTTACCTTTGTGCTTTAAAATTTAAGACTATGAGTTTAGACATCACCGGAAAAATTGTAAAAATATCGCCGCAAACAAGCGGAGACGGAAAATTTGGAAAATGGCAAAAACAAGAATTTGTCATCGAAACTAAAGAACAATACCCCAAAAAGGTCTGTTTCACCGTTTTTAATGATAAACTTGACGAGTTGCAAAAGTTTAAGGAAAACGACGAAGTTACAGTGAGTTTTAATCCTGAATCAAGAGAATATAATCAAAAGTGGTACACAGATTTACGTGCTTGGAAAATTACTTTGGGCACAACATCCGGCGGTAGCACGGGAAGTTCCAAAACCGAAACACCCCCGCCGTTTACCGAAGCAGACATTCCCCCTGCTGACGAAGAGGATTTACCCTTCTGATAAACCGTGATTGTCCGAAAACTTGTAAATATTTAATATATTGTTGGTTATAGTGATTTTTCTAATCGAATGTTTTGTCATTTAGTAGTCAATCAATAGTCAAAAGTAGTCATTTATTGTTCTTTTTAGTTTCAATAGAATTTCTACTGTATTTCTACAGAATTTCTTAAAACATTCAAATCGAACTATCTCTCTATACTGTTCACAGTTTATAGTTTAATGTTTACAGTTACGCATTTAATTAAAATCCAGCATATTGTCTGATTTTATAAGTTGATGTTTAACCGGTTTTTAGTATAACATAAAGATTTTTAATGTGTTATGAGTTTTCTTATAAGGACTGAATACGATTGAATACTTACAGGAAATGCCGACTTTACTATCATCGGGGATAGATTGAGATTTCTATTTAGTGTTTGTAAGAAAACGTTTAAATATCTGATTTCATGTATATTATAGCTGTTTTTTCAATTGAATGTATTGTCATTCAGTGGTCATTAAATAGTCATTCAGTTGTTTTTTTATAGTTTCAATTGAATTTCAACAGAATTTATAGAAACATTCAGAACGAAATTTCGCTATATCGTATAGAATTTCAATAAGTTATGAGTTTTCTTACAACGACTATTTACACTAAATTAACTGATAATCTATTACTTGTATCTATGTAAACCCTCAACTTTAAACCGTAAACCGTAAACAGTATAATAAAGTCTTAATTTAGGTTTCAAATAGCATACATTCAGAAACATTAGAAAATTAAGCCTTTAGGTTTTAGTCTAAAATACAATTCAAATATCTATAAGTAATTTATTTTTAATGAATATCGAACACGAATCATTTCATGTAAAACCCTACAACGAAGACGAAAGCAAAAAAAAACAGGTTGCCGAAATGTTCGACAATATTTCAGGAAAATATGACTTTTTGAATCATATACTTTCCTTAAATATAGATAAAATCTGGCGCAAAAAAGCTATATCATTACTCAAACCTACGAAACCGCAAACCGTTTTGGATATTGCAACCGGCACGGGAGATTTGGCAATAGCCATCGAAAAATATTTGAAACCCGCCGAGATTATCGGAATTGACATTTCGGAAGGCATGATCAATCAAGGGAAAATAAAGATAGAAAAACTTGGATTACATTCAATTATACATTTAGAGAAAGGCGATTCCGAAGCCATTACTTTTCCCAAGAATCGCTTTGATGCCGTTACGGTTGCATTTGGTGCTCGAAATTTTGAAAATTTACATAAGGGTTTGTCCGAAATATTAAGAGTACTGAAACCGGGCGGTCGTATGGTTATCCTTGAACTTTCAATGCCGAAATGTAGCTTTGTTAAATACTTTTATTGCTTCTATTTCAGCAAGATACTCCCACTTTTCGGGAGATTATTTTCCAAAGACAATTCTGCATACAGATACTTGCCGGAATCAGTAAAACAATTTCCAAGCGGCGAAATAATGCAAAACATTATCACGGAAACCGGCTTTGTTCAAAGTGAATACAAACAACTCTCTGCCGGAATTGCGACCATTTATACTGCCGTAAAGTTGAAAAACAGTTAGTTCACACCTATTTTTTGTTTTAGGAGAACTTTGGCAGAAGAAGTATCGTTTACCGGATATAAACATGTATGATTTTTGCAAATATAAATCATCGTTTGTTCAGATGACCATCGGTTTTTCAAGAATGGAATCTGCGACTCCTTTTCAGTTGCAAAAGCAATAATATCAGGGCGATACCCGCTTGTCAGTTCTTGTGCAATTTCTTTGGCATTTTCGGAACAAATTGCAATTTCAAACGGATTTCGAATAAAATT
>DYOJ01000152.1:1706-6109 GCA_020720705.1 Acetofilamentum sp. | reverse complement strand
TTATTGCTCCAACCAGCCTTCGTATTTGAATTTGCAGGTGCGGAATTCGGGAGACAGTTTAATGTAGGTCGTTTTTTGTTTTTCGCGTATCCATTCGTCCATTGTTTTTTCCTTTTTTTCGGCGAGTGTCATGTCGCTGATTTTCTGATAGTCTGTTTCTAAACTTGCCACGTGTGGTTGTGTTTTTTGAGTAACGACAATGATTTTGATTTCAGTTTTACCTTTTTGAGTTTGGCTCTCAAACGGGCTTGAAACTTCTCCGATTTTTAATTTTTGGATGATAAAATTTGTTGCGGCATCTAAATGGCTGCTTTCAAACGTAGATGTGCCGGAGTATGGGTTAAGCACGATACCGCCGTTGCGCATCCCGGCTTCGTCTTGAGTGTATTTTGCAGCAGCATCGGTAAATGTTATTTTATCTGTTCGGATAAGTTGAGCGATACTGTCTAAAGTTTGCTTGGCTCGCAGTTTTTCGGAACTGCGAACTTTCGGACGCATAAGTATATGGCTTACAAGTATTTGCTCACCTCTTCGCTCTTGAAATTTTATCAAATGGAATCCAAACTCGGTTTCAATAACCTCCGAAAGTTGTCCGGGAGTTTCCATACCGAAAGCGACTTCGGCAAATTCCGGTACCAAGTCTCCGCGGCGCACCCAGCCAAGACTTCCGCCTTTTTCATTTGCAACTTCGTCTTCGGAGTATAGCGTAGCCATAATTTCAAAGGAAGAAGAGTTGTTTTCTACGCGTTTTTTGATGTCGTTTAAATCGCTTTTGATTTTCTCGATTTGTTCGGGATAAATTTTAGGATAAATCACGATTTGCGAAAAATGTATTTCGGATTCAATAATCGGCAAGCTGTCTTTGGGGATACGTTTGTAAAATGCTTTGACTTCTGCCGGGCTTACACGTAACCCGGAACTGATGTTGGATTGCATTTGTTGTATAACAATCTGGTCTTTAACCATATCTCGGAAATATTCCTTGATTGCCGGATAGGGTTTTCCGAAATAGTCTTCCATTTTTTTTCGTCCGCCCATTTGTTCTTCAAAAAAATCGAGGCGTCGCGTAAGTTCACTTTCAACTTGACTGTCTTCGGCATAGACACTGTCCACTTCTGCTTGATTGAGCAGTAGAGTTTGGAATAATAATTCCTCAAAAATGTAGCAACGGTCGTCTCCGGGCAAAGATATTTTTCGTGCTTTATATTGCAGAAGCTGGTTTTCGATATCTGATTTTAAAATTGGTTCGTTGCCTACAACACCTACAACTCCATCAATAAGTGTCTGATTTTGTGCTGACATTGTTCCGAAAGTGCCAAGCAACAGCAAAGCGAGCAGAAGTTTATTTATTCTCATTTATTATAAATTATTCCAATTTGTTTAAGTCTAAAAATCGTATTAGTTCAGAGGTTTTTCTGTTTCAATCTTAGGGGGTTCGACTCCTGAAAAAATTTCAATATTGCCGGATTCAACTGCATTTTGGTAAATGTTGATTTCCAGCGTGTTGATAAGCTCCGTTTTTTTCTTATTAATCAAAAGCATTGTAATATCTTCCTGAACAAGTTCGAGAGGTTTTATATCGCCTCGAAGTATGTAATCATCAATGCGAATTAGGTAGTAAAAGTCCTTGTCTTGTTGCTGAATCAAACTTGTGGTTTTTAACTCTGCATCAATGTTTGAGATTGTTGTCGGCAGCATACTTGCAAGTTCCGAGAACGATATCCATTTTGAGTTATAATCGTTTGAAAGCACGGCATAGCGTCTGATAAATTGTCCTATCGCCGTACTGTCTTCGGATTTGTTTGATGAAAACAATTGTTTGAACTTCGGGTAATTGTCGGATTCTACCGGAATTTTCAACAGATGAGCTTTTACGATGGCACGTCCGGAAACAAAACTTTCAGAATATTGATTGTAATAAGTCGAAATCTCGTAATCTGTGATGGTCGTGTCCAATTTTTCACGTAAAAATTCACGCTTATACTTATCTATCAATAGCGAAGCCTTGTAATCTTCCACAATTTGACTGATGTCTTTATCTTCATCACTCAAGTTTTGCTCGGCTTTGTTGAGCATGAGCTGTTTTTTTGTCCAAAGTTCAATTTTGTTGTTCAACAGAATGAGGCTGTCTTCCTTACTCAAACCTTCCGGAAACTCGGATAAATCTTCAAAATACAGATATTGCTCGTAAACTCTGGCAACGGGAGTCTTATTCTCGTGCGGAGAATTTCCGCTGCAAGATACTTGAAACCATAAAGTTGCTCCAAAAATTCCGATGGCAAAACTGCGCATAGTTTAGATTTATTTAATTTCTGATTTCATTTTTTGGAACACAGAATCGTTAATTTTAACGGGATATTTTGATTTTAATTTTTCCAGCCACTGATTTTCGAGATACGTTTGATAATCGGAAATAACCAAACCTTTGATTTCCGACATTGCTTTTTCTCTACCTGTAATTACTTCGTTTACAAGAACTATGGCTTTATAATCAGCTATTTTTAAGACTTCTCCGGCTTTGATTTTTTCGCCGTTTTTCATCATCTCAAACAGTTTTTCAGCGTATTTATTTTGACCGCTCAAATAGGTATCCGTTTCAATAAATTTGAATTCCTGAGCATTTTTACTCACTTTTTCGGCAATTGCTTGACCGTCAGCACCTTCGGCTTTTTTGATAATTTTCAGTGATTTATCAGCAATTTTGTCTGTTTGATATTCAAAAATAGTCAATTTCAACTCCGTTTGTCCTTTGTAGTTTGATTTATTTTGCTCAAAAAATCTTTGCAACCCAACGCTGTCTTCAATTGCTTTGTTCCAAACTTCTTTTTCCATTAATTCAAAAAGCAACAATCCGTCGTGATATTCTTGCAGAAGATATTTGTAATCAGGTTGTTTACTTGCCAAGTCGTTTATTTCGGATTGAACAAGCACGTGTGTAATGAATTCTTCGTAAGTTGTTGTAACATAATCTTTTAAATCTCCTTTTCTGGTGCGTTTTTGGTTGTTTTGTATGTATTCCGCAAAATCTTTTTCGGTGTATGGTTTTCCATTTATTGTAAACAGGGTTTGCGTCATTCCTTCCGGATTGTTCAGAGTCCATTTAGCTTCAAATACAGTGCTGTCCAGGGCATTATGGAATTTTAACGGTTTGTTTTCCTCTTTAAATTTATATTCTGATTTTAGTTTATAGCGTACATAGCTTTTTATCAACTCTTGTCGTTCGGTATCACGTTCCACCAATTGTTTAAGCGTTTCTTCCGATTCTTCAAAAGTTTTTGGCGGTTTAGAGTCTATCAGTTTGATAATGTGCCATCCAAAATCCGTTTTTATCGGTTCGGTGTATGCACCTTTAGTTTTTATGGCAAAGGCGGCATTTTCAAATTCGGGAACCATTCGTCCGGTAGAGAACCACTGCAATTCGCCGCCTTTATCAGCAGTGCCTTTATCATCGGAGAGTTTGGCTAATTCTGAAAAATCCGCACCTTTTTTCAAAGCGGTATAAATGCTGTCAATACGTTTTTTCTTCAATTCGGCATCAGCTTCCGGAGTTCCTTGCGGCGAGCTAATCATTATGTGTGCTACTTTTACGTCTCCGGGGTTTGCGCGCTCGTCTGTTTTTCGAATCAAATAATAACCCGAAGACGAGCGAACAGGGCTTGAAATTTCTCCGGTTTTTGAGCTAAATAAATAGTTTTGTATGCCGTAGGGTATTTTTTCGGAGGTAATAAAAGGTAAATGACCGTAATTTCTGGATGCGCCTCTATCATCCGAATTTTTTGCCGCAAGGCTGTCCCACGAGGTGCCCGCTGATAGTTCGTTTCTGATACCTATGGCTTTATTATACACGCTTATCGTATCGGCAGGTGTCGGATTTTGTGGCAGTTTAAGGAAAATAATATCCACTTTTACATCCGTTTTACTTCGGGTGTAGGATTCTTTTATCAGTTGGTTAATCTTAACATTTTCAGTGAGATATGGTTTTGCAAGTTGAGTTTTGTATCCTTCAAACTCATTCTTGAATTTGCTCGTGGTATCCAACTTCAAAGTTTCTGCTTCCAATACTTTGAGTTTGAATTTTGTAAACAGTTCCATGTATTCGTCGGGTGTTTTTTTCGACAAATCGGAGCGGTTATTCTTGTTATAGATGTACTTATATTCCCCTGCCGTAATATTTTTTTTACCTAAGGTCATTAAAACTTCATTGTCTGTTTGTGCGTTGATATTCAGAACGCTAAAAAGGCTAAGAACAACTAAAAATACGTATTTCATATCTTGGTTTTTTTATAATTTTATAAAATCTAATGATAATCAGTTAAAAAAATATTTGCCAAAAATACAAAAATATTGTCTTAAGCGATGTTAATTTTTCTAAATATCAGATTTTTAAGTAAACGAAACTTCAT
>DYOJ01000152.1:0-1606 GCA_020720705.1 Acetofilamentum sp. | reverse complement strand
ACTTCTGTTGATTTAATGGCTGATAAACTGATTGATATCCAAGAGGTTTTCTCACAAATTGACCCAAAAATTGTTTCGGAACTGATGCAGGACGGCATGCAAACTTTGAGCGATAAAATTGTGGAAGAAATTGCACTTTCGCAAGCCCCGATAGCTTGGCGAATGTTGCCCAAACGAAAAAAACGTGAAATATGCGATTTAATTCATGCTCATATTTTGGAAATGACTGCCGAACTGATGGTTGATATTAAACTAAATATTCGTGATTTGATTGATTTAAAAGCACTTGCAGTTTCTGTTTTGGTAAATGATAAACGACTTATAAACACTATTTTTCTTGAGGTCGGGAAAAAAGAATTCAAATTTATTGAACGTTCAGGTTTTTATTTCGGTTTTTTGTTCGGAGTGCCGCAAATGTTTCTGGCTTATGCCTACAATCCTTGGTGGATGTTGCCGGCTGCCGGTGTAATGGTCGGATATTTAACAAATTGGCTTGCTTTGAAAATGATTTTCAGACCCGTAGTCGAGCGTAGGTTATTGGGTTTCAGTATTCAAGGTCTATTTTTTAAGCGGCAAAAAGAAGTGTCTGAAACTTATGCAAGTATTGTAACCGAACGTATTTTAACCATAGAAAATTTGTTTGATTTTATTGTTCGCGGGAAAGACACACGTAAAATTACGGCACTTTTATACAAACAGATTTCAAAAATTACGGACAATATTGCACATTCGTTTAAGTCTGTCATTAATATTTTTGCCGGGGAAAAACAATTGGAAATTATAAAAAACATTGCGGTTTATCGTCTCAAAGAAGAATTGCCGCTTGAAATTTCCGTAGTTTATAACTATGCCGAAAATGCAATCGGCTTAAAACAAATCATGGCAGAGAAAATGTCCGCGCTTCCCGTAAATGAGTTTGAGAATTTCTTACATCCTGTATTTCAAGAAGATGAAATGAAACTTATTATTGTCGGTGCGGTATTGGGCGGGCTTGCCGGAATGATTCAATACCTAATCTTCTTTTACTGATTTTATGTGTCTTAGATGTCTGAAATAGCCAAATGACGATAATATTAACGCCAACCCGATGCCGAAATACAAGGGGATAAGGACTTCTTTGGGCACAATTCCCGATTTGCGCAACATGCTCCCCCCGCCGGACATAACCGCAATCATCAAGTAACTCGAAAGCGGCATAAATCGAAAAACACTCTGTTTCGGATTCTCAAATCCTAAAATACGTGCAATGTTTTTTTTTGTATATTTCTCAAAAACCAATTTTGCTTTTGCAAACCCGAGCAATGCACCCGCTATCAAAAGAAATCCGAGCGTGAAAAAATCAACGCCGAGAAACCACTTGAATGTGAACGATATAAGCATTGAACCACTTAGTAACCAGACAATTCCGGCAATGGCAATCAGTATTTTCTTTTGTACTCTCAATTGTTGCAAATCAAATTTTCAAATCCATATTATGATTACCCAACGCTTAATATCCGTTGATAAATTCCTAATTCAATGCCGTTTAGTTAAGCGCGAACCTTAAACCTTTCGATTGGTCAAAAACCATCGAAATGGTTGGCATTAAACTGTTTCAAAGGTCTGC
>DYOJ01000151.1 GCA_020720705.1 Acetofilamentum sp. | reverse complement strand
CAGGTGAAAACACCTGATATGTGCAGGTAATAAAATAATACTCCGTTAGAACTTAGACGTTTGATATTCGACTCAAATTACTTAATTCCAATTAGTTACAATTATTTTTCTAATCCAAGATATTTTATAGTCTAATTTTCAATAAATCAATATATTACAATAATAATTTACTGACAAGATTTATTTTTCTTGAAGTAAATTATCGTTTTGTTTATTTTTTTGAGTTTTGTAAAAAGTGTAAAGCAAAGCAATAAGTGCCGACAATGAAACTGCGGCAAACATCAATACACTATTATCAATAGCGTGAGCAGTACTGTCAAATTCGTCGGCAAACGGAGTTCCTTGTAAATCATTGTAGAAAAAATATAAGATTACTGCAACGGCATTGTTTATAAAATGTGCAATTATCGGATACCAGATATTTTTTGACCAAAAAAACAAATATCCGAAAACCATTCCGAGTAACAGGCGCGGAATAAATCCGTAAAATTGAAAGTGTATAAAACTGAATATTGCGGAAGCCAAAAATATTCCGACATGCGGATTACTTGTCCACCTGAGCAAAATTCGCTGAACAGTTCCTCGAAAAAAAAGCTCCTCGCCAATTGCCGGTAATATTGCAATGATTAAAATATTTACAAATAATGCTGAATATGAGTTTGTTATCAAAAACTTCTCTACAATTTTTTTTGCAGTTTCTTCTAAGGCTTGCATGCTAAGTTCCAAAGCGTGCAAGGATTCCGGCAGTTGGATTCCTGCGTTTAATTTACCTGTAAAACTAATAATGGGCATAGCCGCAAGCGGAATCAGAAACACAAACATAATGTTTCGGCTATTTTCAGGGCGTTTGATTTGTAAGTAGTTACGAATTTGTTTCGTGTCTGTTTCGGAAAAAATGTAAGCTGCAACAAGTGCCGGCACAATGAATAAACCCACTGATTGCATTGCTTGCGAATATTTTAGATAAGCGATATTTTCGGAAGTTTGCCCTAAAGTTTCAAACGAAATTCCGAACAATGGTATCGCAATCAATGTGCTTACTGCTACGGTAAGCATCAGGCTTGCAATGCTGACAAAGACTAAGAAAAGTAGCTGAGCAAACGGGTGTAATGTGCTGAAATTTAAAAAACGCATGCCGATAAGAATTAAAAAAACAACCCGAAAGATACAAATACTTTCGGGTTGTTTTTTGGGTTTTACTTCAAATTATCTATTTGATATTCAATAGTTTAATTGAGTTTAAACACAATCGGTACCGAGTACCAAACCGATACATTTTTTCCGCCTTGTTGTCCGGGCGTGAATGCGGCAAGCGTTTTAACAACTCGGATAGCTTCTTCGTCCAACAGCGGATCTACGCCGCGAGCGATTTGAACTTGGTCCACTTTACCTTTGTTGGTAACAACAAATTTCACATAAACAGTGCCTTGTATGTCATTTTCACGTGCTACAGCCGGGTAATTTGTATTTTCTCCGATATGTTTACGTAATGCGGTGATTCCGCCCGGATATTCGGGCATTTTTTCCACCACAACAAACACCGTAGGAGCATCTTCTTCTTCTTCCTCTTCGGTATCTACCTCTATTTCAGTGTCTTCGTCTGCTTCTAAGTCGAACTCGTAATCGTCTTCAATCACGGTTTCGTCTTTTACAATTTCGATAACATCGGTAACAACGGGTTGTTGTTGAATTTCCGGTTTGGGAGGTTCAAGTTCCTGACGAGTAATTTCAATCATTTCGTCTTCGATAATGACAGCTTCCATACCTGTGTCTCCGGCTTCTTTACTTTCGTTCGCCCAATTAAAGGCGGCAAGCGTCAGACCAATGGTTACCATAAGTCCGGTGAGAAGAAAGCCGAATTTGAACTTTTCGAGATTTGCTTGCGGATTTTTTTTTGTTTCCATGACTATAAAATTTAAACGGTTTACAATAATTTTTCTGATGTAATTCCGCTTTGAGCGGTAAAAGTAATAATAATTTTTGTTGTGTTAAAAACTTTTTATAATTAATTTAATTTAAAGCGAATCGGTACTGAATACCAAACATTTACAGGCTTGCCGCCTTGTGTTCCGGGTATAAAATCCGGCAAAGACTTTACGATACGCAGAGCTTCGGCGTCCAATAACGGGTCAACACCGCGCGCAATTTGTGCCTGCTCTACTTTCCCGTATTTGTTTACAACGAATTTAACATAAACAGTTCCTTCAATATCACATTCATTAAGTTTCTTAGGATAATTCGTATTTTCTGTAATAAACGCCCTCAGTGCTTCAATTCCACCCGGAAATTCAGGCATTTTCTCCACTACTCTATACACATTTACGTAGTCTCCCTCAATTTTTTCTTTTGTTTGTAATGAATCCTCTTCGATTTCGATTACAAAATCTTCTTGCGCTGAAACCGAAATGCTCAGCATCAAAAACATGACTGAAAAAAACAACTTTGTTTTCATGATTTACTTTTTTTTTAATAAACTGAATAAAAAATATAACATATTTGAGTCTGCTCCGAAAAGTGTTTTTAGCCGCTAAGCGGTTTTATAAGTATCTGAATATCAATATCATTTTTTTAAAGAACCGCTAAGCGGCTTATCGGAGTGGTCTCATATTTGATTTCTAAAATGTAGATTTTCAATATTTTGTAGTCTGTTGGCTGTAATCTGATGTCTTAATTCTAATTTAATGATTCTAACTTAAACGTAACAGCAATAGTTTGATATACATTTGCATTTTGTCCGGCGTGTTTGCCCGGTATCCACGCGGGCATGTCTGCAATAAGGCGTTCGGCTTCGGCATCGGTTTCGGGGCTTAAGGAATTGAGTCTGCGTATATTGCTGATTTTTCCGTCTCGCATTACCACAAAACTTACAAATATCCGTCCCTGAACTTCGGCTCTACTCGCAGCCTTCGGGTATCTCAAATTTTTGGTCATATAAGTTTCAAGTTCCGTTTGTCCGCCCTTGAATTGAGGTTGAGTTTCGACATAGATAAATATTTTTTTTTCGTAATCAATCGGTTGCTCTGAAATATCCGAATGTTTTTTTTTTACTTCCGAATCAAAATCTGCATCAGAATTGACCGTCATGCTGTCCGAAACAATTATCAAGCCGTCCGAGTGTTTTGATACAGAATCCGGTTTTGTGATTTTTCCGACTCCAATATCGTGAATCATAATTACTTCAAGCTCTGTTTCGGCAAATTGTTTGCTGCCGTATGCAGGTGTACTTTGTTTATATTCAACAATCATCACCGCTATTATCAATGCAGCAACTAAACCTATTTCAAGGAACAACACTCTGCTTTTTTCCAAATCTGCCTTATGATGTTTTTTATCGCTCATATTGTTTAACTGATTAATACGTTGATGCAAAACTATCTGCTTTTTCACAGAAAACCATTTTTTTTTATGCTCAAACTAATAGCAATAAATCGGATTAAACGGCTTTCCTTTTTTTTCGGTGCGCAATTCGAGAGTCGGATACAAACGATTATCAGCCGTTTCGCCTATCGCCTCTCCCACCCCGACAACTTGTCCTGCACGAACAAAAAACGTTTTTTGTTTATCGTATCGCAAAACGATACTGTCTGAGGTTTGGATTTGCAATTTGGTATATTCAAGTCCGGATTCTGAATATCGCTCAATGGAAGTTACAGTTCCGGAGACTGTCGCCAAAATCGGAGTCTTGCTTTGAACAGCATACGTTACGCCGTAATGAGAAACCTTCACTCGTTCACCGGTTTCGGAGGTTAATATTTTATTCGTAAAATACGGATTTACAATCTGATATTGATTTTCTTCCAACGGCGGAATCATGTTTCCGTTTGTAAACAGTTGAACTCCGGCAGCCGAATTTAAGACCGCACTTGTCCACATTAAGCTGAAAAGTACCAACATCAGAATCGGTATCGAACCATAAAAAATTCGTTTGCGAAAGCGTGGCGATTCCGGAAATGAAATCAATCGAACACGGGTTTTAATTTGGTCGGAGAACGGACTTCGAATTCCTGTAACTCGTTCTTTTAAAGCCATTTTCACGAGTAGTCTGGAATAATCGGGGCGATTTTTATTTCCCGTAATTACATTATCGGTTACAAATTCGTGAATTTCGCGAACAGCCATTTTTAGTTTCGGCATCAGCGGATTGAACCACAAAAACACACCGGCAATTTCAAAGAACATATTGTCGAGACTGTGGAGCATGTCGGCATGAATTTTCTCATGAGACAAGATGGTTTCTTTTTCGGCAACGGTAAGTTTGTCAAAATTGGAGTTCAAAAATATCGTTTTGAAAAAAGAAAACGCTTCTGCTTCCGTATCTGTTTTATTTACAATTGTATATACTCCGTCCTTTGTAATTTCGCCGCTTTTACGCAAGGCATTTACAGCTGATAATTGTTTCCCAAACAGGGTTGCTTTTATTCCGGAACCGAGAAGCCAAATCAGAAACAGAATTTGCACCGGACTGACCACTCCGAATATCAGTAACGGGTCATGTAGCTTATCGAACTGTATAAGCAGGTTCTGCCCTGTGGTTCGATTTCCGTATAGTATCCCTACAAATTCACTTCGCAGGGCGTGAGAGAGCGTGTGTTGTGTTATCAAAATTTCAGAAAAAACCGGAATTAAAATTGCTGTTAACAAACTCCCGAGCATGAAATATCTGCTGAGATTGAAATACGCAATCTGATAGTACAGATATTTGTAAAACAGATACAAAATACTGATTATCAACGCACATTCAAACAAATATATCAGAAATGCTGTCATGATTTTGTATGATCGTTTTCTTCTATAATTTTCAAAATCTGTTCAGCTTGCGCTTCGTCCAAATCTTTTTCCTGTGCCAAAAATGAGACCATTTTTTTGTATGAATTGTCGAAATAATTTTTCAGAACTCCTGTAAACACCGTTTTTCGGTACTCTTTTTTGCTGATAAGCGGATAATATTCGTAAGTGTTTCCATATTGCGTGTACCCGACATATCCTTTTTTAACCAAAATACGAACAACAGAAGATACTGTGTTGTAAGGAGTTCCGGTTTCCATCGCCGCGAGAATGTCCTTTACAAATCCTTTCTCCAAATCCCATAGAATTTGCATGATTTGTTCTTCTTTTTTTGTAAGTGATTCCATGTTTTACTGATAATTACGTTTGTAAACTGATAATGCAAATATAAAACGTATTTTTTAATTAAACAACTTATTTTGCAGTTATTTTAGAGAAAAATTAGTTTAATTTTGTAAACTATTGTAATTCAAGAGTATATAAATTATTTTTTTTTAGATAGATTTTCTATTTTTGTAGAATATTTGAAAATCACTCCATAAAAAAATAAATATCATGTTTTCAGGAATCGTAGAAGAAACAGGAATCGTCAAAAAAATTGTAAAAGAAGGCGAAAATTATCATTTTACACTCACTTGTTCGTTTGTAAATCAGTTAAAAATAGACCAAAGTTTAGCACATAACGGCGTGTGCCTCACGGTTGTAGATGTTACACCCGAGACTTATACCGTAACGGCAATTTCGGAAACTTTGCAAAAAACAAATTTGGGGCATTGGAATATCGGCGATAAAGTAAATCTCGAACGCAGCATGCGCCCGGAGAGTTTGTTGGACGGACATATTGTTCAAGGGCACGTGGACCAAACCGCTGTCTGCACTGCCATTGATGAAGCTGACGGTAGCTGGTATTTCACCTTTGAGTTCGACCCGACTAAGGGAAATTTGACTGTAGAAAAAGGGTCGGTTTCTGTTAACGGTGTCAGCCTGACGGTTGTAAATTCAAAGCTGAATTCGTTTCAGGTTGCAATAATTCCATATACTTACGAGGTTACAAATTTCCACACATTTAAGCCCGGAACGGTTGTAAATTTGGAATTTGATATTATCGGCAAATACATTACAAAAATCGTGAATCAATATTTGGAAAATATCAAAATTGCCCAATAACCAATATTCGCAAAAATAGTCGCTCAAATCCGGCGACTTTTTTTCATGTAAAACACCGGTCGTAAATGAATATTAGAGAAGGTTATTCACATAATATGTTGATATACAGATTATTGTAAATCCTATTTGCGAATATCAAATGTTTAGGATTAGAATCAAAT
>DYOJ01000150.1 GCA_020720705.1 Acetofilamentum sp. | reverse complement strand
ACTTATACTTGGATTGGTGCAGACGGGGCAAGTTGGGCGGTTTCTACAAACTGGTCGCCTAACAGAGTTACACCGGCAACAACGGATATTTTGCAATTTAACGACGGCAGAGCCATTTCGGTTACAGCCGTTCCTTCGCAAACTATCCGACAATTGTTTGTAACGAACAATACAAATGTGAGTTTGCAGTCGGCTGCCGCAGCTCAAACGTTGAACATCGGCGGACTCACGGCAACAAATAACTTGGTCGTTGATGCAAGTTCTACATTACAAATCAGCAGTACGGGAACCAATCAACTCGGAATTGCTTTTAATACAACCGCAGGACAACTTGCTGATATTTCGGGTAATTTAATTATAAATGCAAATACCGCTTTTACAAATTCTTTTAATACAACATATTCAACAACAATAACTTCTGTAAACAACGGAGGCATAATTCTGAATAACGGCGGCGTGGTTACAGGTGCAGTTACACGTTTGCAATTTTTGTCAGGTTCGGAATATTATCATAATATGAGTGGCGGCGTACTGCCAACTGCATCTTGGAACATATCTTCAACTTGTAAAATATCAGGCGTAAATGTCACAACTCCAACCGGTTGGGCACAAACATTCGGAAATTTTGAAATTAACAGTTCCACTCGAATTGCAGAACCCGACGGTGCAGTAACTATTGCCGGAAATTTAAGGATTGCAGACGGAACGCTTCGTTTCCCGACTACGGCTCGAACTTTTACTGTTTCCGGGAATGTATCTGTTGAAACAAACGGAACAATCACAGCCGGAACAAGTGCTTTGACTACCCATAATCTTTCAATCGGAGGAAACTTACTTGTGGACGGCGTTTTAGACCTATTTACAACCGCCGGCGTTACAACGACTTTTACAGGTGCAACTTCAAATACGGTTACAGGTTCGGGCGCAACTTGCGATTTCTTCAATATCATTGTAAATAAAGGAACTGATAAAACTAAAATCATTGATATTCAGAGAGTTATAACTCAATATGCAAGAACTGCCATAGGGAATAGTTTGACGTTAACGAACGGAACATTCAAACTTTCAAGTGCTTCTACTTTAAATCCTTATTATGGTGCAGTTACTATTTCTGCTACTCCTGCAAGATTATGGATAAATAATGCATCAGCTGTTGTTCAACAAATTAATGCCGGAGTTACAAATGCAAGCAGTTCAGGTGCTTCAACAATAAACGGAACTTTGCAAATTGACGCAGGCACGTTCAAATGGGGTGGCGGAAATAATTCAACCTATCTTGACTTTTCAACTAACGGTGTTTTAGAAATTAATGGCGGAAATTTATATACTTACGGCGGTTTGTATTTCTCGCAACCAACCAGCGTTTTTACTATGACCTCCGGAAATTTATACATAGACCCTCAACCTGTCGGCGGTACAGCTTTGTCAGGTGGAATTCAGCTTTTGTATTTTGCCGGAACAAATGCTTCGGCGGTATCGTTTACAGGCGGAACTCTAACAGTATTGAATCCGCATAGTGCAACCGGAGGAGGTTATTCATTATATTTAGCTGCGACAACAGGAACTTATAATTTTGTCGGTTCAACCATAAAATTCGGAGACGGAGTTTCAACGCTTGCCGGCTCTACCGAAGGTTTTGATATTCATACAACTGCAACTTCAAATACATTCGGGCTTGATAATGTGATTATTGACAATACTGCAACAAATGCCGCAACTCGTTTTGTGCGCTTAGTGGGTGCTACACGCATAAAAGGTAATTTGGATATTACAAACTTGGGAGGCAGCAACTTAACCTTAAACGGTCAATGGCTTTATTTGGGAGGAACTTATACCAACAACGGAACTTTAACCGGAAATTCGGTTTCATCAAAACTGATTTTAGAAGGTTCTGCATCTCAAAATTTTAACATCGGCACTTATACCGGTTCACTTTTATACAATTTACAAATAGAAAATTCGCACGGTAGCGGAGTAATTCTCCAAGCCGGTTTGAATTTGAATTATTTAACAATCGGAACAAATAAAGTATTTGATATTTCTTCGTATGATGTCAATATAAAAGGCATAGGAAATCCGACAATTGTAAATAACGGGTTTCAAATCGGTTCCGGAAAAATTATTTGTAATGTTGCTACAAATAATTCTCAATATATCAATGGTACAGGAAGTTATACAAATTTTGAATTAAATAACTCTGCCGCAACTTATGGTGTTTACATGCAAGGAAATACGACCTTTAACGGAATTTTAACATTGACATCTGCAAATAGATTTTATATTAACGGAACTTATAGTTTGACTTTCCAAAATTCAAATACACCCATTGTAAAAACTTCCGGATTTCTCGAAATGACCGGCACAAGTTCTTTGGTTTTCGGAACAACAGGGAATACCGGCGGAACTGCATTTACGTTACCAAACGGTTTATTTACCCTAAATCCGCCAAGTTTTGCTAATTTTTCATTAAATCGAGATAACAGTTTCTCTCTTGGAAATCAAGGGATTTCTATTTCAGGAAATTTAACTTTAAACTCAGGGTTGTTAATTCTGGGCGCTAATAATTTTACATTAAATTCTGCAACTTCGCAAGCTTTGGGAACTCCATCGGTAACAAGTATGGTAGTTGCTGACGGTTCGGGGCAATTTATGAAATATTTTGCAACCGGTGCTTCTTCTGCATTTACATTTCCTGTCGGCGATATGACCTCAACAACGGAATATTCTCCGGTAACGCTCACGTTTTCAACAAATTTAGCCGCCGGAACTGTCGGTCTTCGTTTAGTTGATGCAAATCACCCGAATTTGGGTGCAGAACCTGATTTTTTAAGCCGATATTTTGTGTTTTCAAGTACCGGAATTTCAACATACACTTATACAATGTCTTACGCATATCCGGCTTCGGACATCAACGGAACGGAAGGAAATTTAGCTCATTCGCGTTGGAACGGAACAACGTGGTCAAATTTTCCGAGTGCTGCCGCAGGCGGAAATATCAGCGTAAGTAATTCTCTTACAAATGCTACGGCACCGCTGACAGCGACCAATTCATATACCGCCAAAACAGGAACGTTCTCTTATTATCGTTCTGTAACAGACGGTTTTTGGGATGTTGCCGCAACTTGGGAAACCGCAAGTGAACCAACTTTTGCATCGCCCGTTCCTGCTGTTGTTGCCCCGACTTACCTAAACAGCACAGCCGTTTACATTCAAACCGGGCACACCGTAACCATGCGCGAACCGGCGGCAAATAACACAGTTTCAGACTTATACGTGCAAGGGACAGGTACCTTAGTTAATACAACAACCGGAGTTGTCGCTAATTTTCCTGCCGGTTCAATGTTTTTTAACGACCAAAGTAAATATATACATAACCGAAACGGCGGTATTATTCCAACAGCAACTTGGAGCACAACTTCAACTTGCGAAATTACCGGAATTACGAACACCGACCCATCAATTGTTGCTCTGCCGTTTAATGTCGGAAATTTAATTTGGAATTGTCCGACTCAAACAAGCACCGGCTACCTTGTTTGGCCTACATCTGTTACTATTGCCAACAACTTGACGGTTACTGCCGGAACTTTAAATATGAATAATCTAATTTACAGCATCGGCGGAAATGTTGTAAATACCGGAACAATCAGCACCGTATCCGGAGCGACTTTGCGCATGAACGGCTCGGCGGCTCAAACCATTTCCGGTTCCGGAATTTGGACAACAGGCGTTTCCGAACGGCTTTATAATTTAACTGTTGAAAATTCGTCTGCAATTGATAAGGTTAATTTGAATTGTAGTTTTGCAGTTCAAAATAATTTGAATTTATTAGACGGTGTTTTGTCCGGAACAGGAACACTAACTTTGGGAATCGGTGCTTCCTCAACAATGACTGTAAATGTAGGAACGTCAGGTAATACGATGCCCGGCGCAATTATTGACCCGACTTTAAATGTTAATTATAATTTGTCCTTAGTTACCTACAATGCAAATTATTACAGTCTGTTACCGGCAAACAGTTACACAACCGGAAAAGAACTTCCGAACGGAACTACAACCGCACCTGCCGGCGGAACCGTTTATATTTACAACAACGATTTAGCCGGTGTTACATTGGGCAATGATGCTACCGTTTCCGGTTTTACAATTTCAGATAACGGTGCCGCAAACGATGCTATTTTTCATTTGAACGGAAAAAATCTTAGAATTGCAGGTCCTTTTAATAACGCATCTACACTTGCAGACAAAGGTTTAAATTCATCGGTTGCAGGTTCAAAACTTACATTTATCGGAACAACTCAACAGGCAAATTATTTAAGAAATCAAACTTTTGCAGGTGTTGTTACAACTCCTGATGTTGATGTTTACAACACACTTGCAGGAACTTCCGGCGGTGCAGGTTTTTGGGATGCCGGCGGAACTATCAATAATTTAACAGTTTATGCAGGTGGAAATTTTTATGCTTACAATGGAAACGGAAACTTAAATGTTAAAGGAAATATTGTAAACGATGGAATTATTTATGATGATGCTTCACAAACCGGTTCAATAATTACAATGAACGGAATAACATTGCAAACAATTTCAGGAACAGGAATTTGGCAAATGACCGGAACTAACGGCGGAAACGGAAAATATTCAGGTTTTGCAATAAATAATACTTCCGGATTAAATCCGGCGGTAACTATAAATCAAAACATTGCACTTCAAAACAGTTTATATTTAACCGAAGGTATTTTGGGAGGAACCGGAACTCTGACTTTGGGAACCGGAATTGCAACAACATTTACAATGAATGTGGGTATTGCCGCCGGAACAAGTGTCGGCGGATTTATTGACCCCGCAATGACTGTAGATTATAATTTGGGACTTGTAACTTTTAACGGAAATTATTATCCTCTAACTCCTGCCGGCGGATACACAACCGGAAAAGAACTTCCGAACGGAATTGCAACAGCACCAGCAGCCGGAACTGTAACGATTGTAAATACAAATTCTGCCGGAATTACTTTGGGAAATGATGCTACTGTTTTTCATTTCACAATAAACAATAATGCTACTTTAAATCTAAACGGTAAAAATTTAAGATGTGCCGGAGTTTTTAACAATGGGTCGGCAGTTGCCAATACAGGTTTAAATTCATCGGTTGCAGGTTCAAAACTTACATTTATCGGAACAACTCAACAGGCAAATTATTTAAGAAATCAAACTTTTGCAGGTGTTGTTACAACTCCTGATGTTGATGTTTACAACACACTTGCAGGAACTTCCGGCGGTGCAGGTTTTTGGGATGCCGGCGGAACTATCAATAATTTAACAGTTTATGCAGGTGGAAATTTTTATGCTTACAATGGAAACGGAAACTTAAATGTTAAAGGAAATATTGTAAACGATGGAATTATTTATGATGATGCTTCACAAACCGGTTCAATAATTACAATGAACGGAATAACATTGCAAACAATTTCAGGAACAGGAATTTGGCAAATGACCGGAACTAACGGCGGAAACGGAAAATATACAGGCTTTGCAATAAATAATACTTCCGGATTAAATCCTTCGGTAAATCTAAATCAAAATATTCTTTTACAAAATCAATTATTTTTAACAAGCGGCGTTTTAAGCGGAACCGGAACTTTAACGTTCGGAAATGCAGTCGGAACTTTAACCTGCACTCGCACAAACGGTTCTATTGCTGCCGGACTAAATTGCGCCTATAATTTAGGCGGAGTAACCTACAATTTGAATTACATGCCCGCAACTGCGGCTCAAACAACCGGAAAAGAACTTCCTCCGGCTTCTTATACCGATTATAAATCAGGAACTCTTACAATTGCAAACCCGACAGCAAACGGAGGTGTAATTTTAAATGCAGATTCATACATCAATAATATCACAACAAATGCCGCAACTTTATTTAATTTAAACGGAAAAATTTTAAATATTTACGGAACTTCTTTTTCACATTCCGGAGTAATTGATGCAAGTACTGCAACTTCAACGCTCTCATTTATAGGAATTTCGACTCAAACTTTGGGCGGAACTATGGCGGCAAATTTCACAAACAATTATATTGCAAACTTAACTGTAAATAACAATGCCGGTTTAAATTACAACAG
>DYOJ01000149.1 GCA_020720705.1 Acetofilamentum sp. | reverse complement strand
GGGCTACTTTCCTGTCAAGTTACACCGAACTTGATGCGGGGCAGAATGCTTGAATTACCACTGAAACACTTACTGCATATAGCCTTTGTTACCGGTTCGTGCTTTATTTTTGTCATTACTTTTCAATTTTATTTTGTCTTGGTGCGTTTGCATGGTAGCTCTTTTGCAGTTTTTATTTGGCTTTGTGCGTTTGGAAAAACTGCAAATGTGCTACCAAAAGCGTTGGCTATTTTAATACAAATATTGTAGCAATCGTTCCGATTACAATTAAACCAGAAATGATGTACAGTATTGTTTTTAAAGTTTTTATTTCTTTATCTTGTTTGTCTTGTCGCAAGTTAACTTGTGAAATGCTTTCCTTTAGCGAATTACTCAAATTCTCAAAACTTGATTTAGATTGTACCGCTTGTTCGCTGAACTTGTCTGAAATAGTTTTACTTAAATTCTCCTTACTGCTATTTACTTGTTCAGTCAACGATTGAAACTTCGTGTCGGTGTTTTGAATGATTTGTTCTTTTGCAGTAGTCGTCTTCTCGATGATTGAAGTCTGCGTTTCATTTGACTTCAATTCTAATGCCTGTTTTGCATTGGTAATCGATTCTATTATCAACTGTGTCTTTGAAGAAAGTGCATCAAGCTTTGACGGAAAGTCAATTGCGTTAAGTGTGTCAATCAATGAACGGCTTGCTTCAACAACGCTTTTGTAATGTTCAAGCAACTTAGTAATTACTAGAATCTTTTCATCATTTGAGGCTTCAACCTTGCTTGAAACTGTGCTGAATTGTTCAACTCCTTTGGCGATAGCATCTTTTGAAGTTGATACAACTTCTAATATTGTGATTTTATTGTCTTCCCTTTGACTTGAAATAAAAGAACCTATATTTTCTTGAAGCTGCGATAATTTCACTTGATAATCTTGCTCAAGTGTTTTAAACAACTTAGTAATTGCTAAAATCTTTTCATTGTTTGATGTTTCAACCTTGCTTGCTACAATGCTGAACTGCTCAACGCCCTTGCTAATTTCCCTTTCAGACACTGAAGCAACTTTCTGAATTGTATTTTTATTCTCCTCTTTATTAGTTGAGAGAAAGGAAGTTAAACTTTCTTCAAGTTTATTTACTCGTTGCTTGTAATCAATCTCTAAGTCAGTGAGATGCGTTACAAACTTTTCTTGAACATGCCCAATACCCTGAACAACACTTTTGGAGGAAGAACGGAATTCTTCCATTTGGACTTTTGCTGAAGCTAAATCTTCAAGATTCTTTTGCAATTCAAAAAGTATTGCGTGTGTGTTTTTATCTGTCATATTCTAAAAGATATTTTTCGTTAAATGTTTTTAGCCAGTCATTATGAAACTCAAAATAAAGTTCCTCGATTATTTCATTCAAGATTGCTTTAACTTCTCGGCTATTATTAGCGTTCTTGATGATTTCAATCTTATACTTTTCAATATTTGAAGCTAATTCTTCAAATGTTAATTCTTTGTACTTTTCTTTGAAAAGTTTAAATCCTAAAGTCAAACTTTCTCTTGCTTCGGTTTCAATGTTTTTGTTATTGCCAATCCCCAAAACGAAAAGAGAATATGCTTTGAGTAAAAGCAATGCTCCGTTCTTGGGCTCTGTTCTTAAAAGTCGCAAAGAAGCGCCTCGCAAATGTTTTATGTTGTCCTTTTGAGCTCCGCTGGGGTCAATTAAAGTTGCTTCTATAAAATCCCAAACAATTTCAAAAGAGTATTCTTTGGCGTTATCGGTTGCTAAGGTTAATGAATATGATTTACCGCCTATTTCGTGATTCTCTTTTGCATATTTTGAATTGAAGTACAAATAAATAAAATCCTTCAATTCCTCATTACCATTTTCTTGTAACCCTATCTGACAAGCAAGAATCATATCTTCTATTGAACGCAAACGCTTGGCTTCAATCTCTTTATAAACAAATTCAGTGAGGAATGATAAACGTTTTTGAAGAATTGTATCGCCTTCGTGTTTCAAAACTTTTTCAATTTCAGAATCAACTCTGTTTGCAGAATAGTATTTTCGCATGAAAACTTTAAGTTGTTCAATATATTCATCATCGGTTTTTTTGGTGATAAAAACGGTGTAGCTTTTCTTATTATAGTCAACAGTATAATCATCTACAATTCCGATTGATGCTAAACGGAAAATGGCTTTGTCTGTATCTGCTTTAACTCTTGGGCTGTAATACAATTGCTTTAATGCAAATAAAAATTCATTAGCAGAATCAATTTCCGTATCTAATTCCTCAGAAACATTTTTGATGAATGTTTCAAAAGTTCCTTCAATAGATTCGATAATTTTTTCATCACTTAATTTATCAGAAACTACTTTTTTAAATAATGTGATAAATTCTTCGTGAAAAACTAGTTTGTCAGCATATTTATTAAAGAATGGAATTACAATTTCGGGTTTGACTTCTTGCTGATATTCAATTCTACTAAGTCGTTTTTCAATTCCATCTTCTGTTGTTCCTTTTGTTTTAAGGTTAAGCCAAGCTTTCAGTTTGTCAATATTTTTATAATTCGGATATTCTTTTTTTATTTCATCAATTAGAAAATCCAAAACTTGTTTTGAGTAAAGCTTGTCAAAAGTTGCGTAATTTACGTTGGTAGCAAGTCCATTTAAATAAATATAACCAAACCCCTTAGGAAAAGATTCATTTACATAAATTCTATTTGTATTCGCATCAAGTTTAAACCAAACTTCTGGGTTGTCTATTTCTTCTTTTAGCTTTTCCGCGAGTGAATAAAGATTGTTTTTGCTTGGTAAAAGAATTTCTTGAAGTAACTCGTTTATGACAACCATTTCTTTTATCTGTCCTTTGAAGGAGTTACTATGAAAGAAAAGTAAATTGTCTTTGTCAATAAAAATTGTTCCTGCATTTTCAAGAATCTCCTTTTCGTGTTGCATTAACTCTTCGTTGCCTATTGCTTTAAGTACAACTGGAATTTCTTCTTTATTAAATTTTTGATTTTTAAATTGCTTTAATAGTTTGAAAGTATCTGTTGAAAGTTTCGGTTTGAGTTCGTCTAAGAATTTTTGATTAAAAATTGAAACTTTCTGTTGATTGAATAGTATTGTTGAAAGTGCAACTTTTCTATCTCTGCCAGCTCTACCAGCCTCCTGAACAAAACTTTCAATTGAGCTTGGGATATTGAAGTGAATTGTAAACCGAACATTTGGTTTGTCTATTCCCATACCAAATGCTTTTGTTGCAACCATCAAGTTTTGTTCGTTGTTAATGAACTTTCTTTGGTTCTCAAACGATTCGGCTTCTATTTCCTTACCTACATTTTCATCTTCATCAGAACTCCCCATAAAAATTCCGACTTTGACATTTTCTTTATTTATACAATCTGCTACTGCTCTACGTTTGTCGGGTGGGAGTTTTACTTTCTTTTTGTTTTCATCTAACACAAAATCGCCTCGTTTATGAATTGTATTTCCGTTATCGTCTAAAATATCTTCTGAATATGTGTCCCATTTAAATTTATCTGTTACCCCAAAAAGCCAAGTTCTATGGGGGCAAAATATTATTCCTCCATTGATATTGGTTTCATCATAAAATGTTTCAGAATCAAAATTAACTATTCTGATATTTCTATTTCCTGTTTCTTCTGTTGAAAATCTGTCCTTTGTCCAATCAATTATTGCTTCAGATTGCTCATTAAATTGAGAAATGTTTGCAGGAATCATTTCAATGATTCTTTGCAATTCTTTTTGTTTCACTTTTGCAGTTTCATCTTTAATATTTGTGCTTATCGGCTGAATTGGAAGGGTAATTATTTTTCCGTCCTTAAATTTTGGCTTGAACTTTTCGTCTCTTGCAAATTCCACATCAATATTTATAATCTGATATTGAAGTTCAACTCGGTTTATGTTTTCAAATCTTACAATTGCATCTGTGTCAATGTCAGTTAGCCCATTCCCCGACAATTCTCTTTCAACATCGGAAAGAACATCAAAGGATGCAGTAGCAGTTAAGCCAAATATTGGAATGAAGTCTTTGTTTTTTGTTTTGCAGAACTCAATTGCGTTTCTACCTAGACTTAAATATGAAGTTCTGAAATCGTGACCCCACTCTGAAACGCAATGTACTTCATCAATTACGCAATAACTGAAATACACATTGTTTTTTTGCATTTCTTTAAGTGAGTTTCTAAATTCTTCTATTTGTAATCGTTCCGGTGAAACAAATGAAAAAATTACTTTACTATTTGTAACCTGACTGGTTGCAATAGACTTTTCTTCTCGACTTAATTTGGAGTTGATAAAATTACATGAGTCAATTCCATTTTTCAGCAAGTTATCATATTGGTCTTGCATCAATGATTTGATTGGGTCAATCACTATTGTAACCCCGGCTTGTAGCATTGATGCTAATTGATAAATCAAAGATTTTCCGCCACCTGTTGGTAAAAGTCCAATTACACTTTTCCCTTGCAAGGCACGATTCAAAATTGGTAATTGCCCTTCTCGGAATTCTTTTTTTCGGAAAATGTTTTGAAGAAAGAAAGTCAAACATTCTTTTGTTTCTGGTATTTCAAAATAGGTTTCGTTTTCTAATTTCTTTGTAGCTGGTTTATAATCAATGAAGTCCGATGTGTAGATTTTCCTTTCAGAGTTTATATAATGTGTTGAACGAATTATTGCAACACATTCTGCTTTGAAATTTATTTCAGTTTTTTCAATTCCTTTTCTGCGAAGCATTGAAATATCAATTAATAAATCATAGTTTTCAGATGACAAAAACGATGTAATCGTTTTTGTTTCTTTTTTCTGTAAACTAGATTCTGCAAATTCTTCGGTGTTTAAAACTTGGAGATTGATTTCAGGAAATTCAATTTTAGAATTTGAAAGTGAATAGATGTTTTGAAACTGATGTTTCAAATCTTCTATTGCAATGTTCATACAAGGAACATCTCTTTCGATTGCTAAAATATTCCATTGTTTTTTCTTTAAATCAAGGTTGTTTGAAAGAATCAACTCAACAATTGTTTTCTGAACTCTCGCAATTGCAAAGGGAGATAATGTCAATTGAATAGTTCGTAACCAATCGCCATCAAGATTTTTTTTGAAGTTTTCTTTTACGATTTTTAGAGAAGTGGATTTGTTTACCCAATCTGCAAAATCTGTTTTCTTAAAATCAGTTATTCGTTTGGTTTGCCAGTGAGTTTCTTTTATTGCAACATCTCTTTGTGTGTCTAAAGTTCGTTGTGGGATTTGTGCATGTTGTGAGCCGTCAATCTCAACTATTAAACCTGTGTTGTAGTATGTAACTTTCTTTTCACCATAAAGACTAAAAATGTTCTCTTGTAGATAAGGAAACTCAAATGAAAAATCAACTAGCTGTGAATGAAAGTCCTTTGCTGCTTCGGGCTTTATAATTGTATTAATTTTTCTTTGTGATTCAAAAAGTTGAGTTAAAAATTCTAAGTTTTGAGAAAGTAAATATTTAAAAAGAAAATCACTTTCAAAGTTGCTCCCAAGTTTATGAGCATAATTATTTTCCGTTATTTTCAAACGTGGGTCAACTAAATGCAATGCAGAAAAAATGCTTTGCTGTTCCTCATCTGTTAAGTTTGGTAAAAAATTTAAGTTCCCTAGTTGTTCGGCAAAGTCAGAAGTGTCTAAATGTGATTTTCCAAAAGCGGTTGAAAAAATTTGCTCAATAAAAATGCTTGGTCGGGTAGGTATTCCTTTTGAAATTAAGTTGTGAATTACTGAAACAAATGGGTCGTCTGATTTCTTGTCAATGCTTGTAGTTGTCTCAAGGTCAAAGCAAGATATGTATTTTAGTAGTCCAGATACTCTGCCTTTGTCAAACTTGCTTTGTTTCAGTATTTCATTAATACTGTCAAGTATATATCCTGCTTGAAATTGAGTTTGATTCATAATTTATTTAGTCTGTCAATGTGCGGTTGGGGCAAAAGCAAATGTGCTGCAAATGTGTAGGCTTGTATGTCGGGTTGCAGCTCTTTTGATTTTGCTGAAGTGTTGGCTTTTCTGTTCATTTCCTCTGTCGTTTTGTGTTTGCACTGTCGTCTTTTAGCATGACCGGTAACATCTGTATATAAACCGGTGAAATTTCAACCGGCGTTTATTTCGATTATATC
>DYOJ01000826.1 GCA_020720705.1 Acetofilamentum sp. | reverse complement strand
AGCTATATATGAGTTAAATCACCGAAAACCACAGCTCACATGACCCTCCAACACCAAACCCGAATCCCATCAAAACTGTTCAAGTATGGATATTAAACCGGACATATACAATCAATTGCTGATTAAAATTGGTCATTCGCTTGATAAAGGGCGATACAATGTTGCTAAAATCATCAATCACGAACTTTTGCTCACGAAATGGGAAATCGGGAAACATATTATTGAATTTGAACAACATGGCAATTCAAAAGCTGAATATGGTTCCGACCTTTTAAATACGCTTTCTTCGGATTTAAAAATTTGATACGGAAAAGGATTCAGTCGTCGCAGTGTATTGGATATGAGGCGTTTCTATTTATGCTATCCAATTTGGCAGACAGTGTCTGCCAAATTAAGTTGGAGTCATTATGTCGAACTTTTAGGAATTAAGGACGATTTAGAACGAAGTTTCTATGAAAAACAATGCTTAAACGAAAACTGGGGAATCAGAGAATTGCAACGACAAAAAAACAGTTCGTTATTCCAACGTTTGGCATTAAGTAAGAACAAACAAGAAATTTTATCGCTTTCGGAAAAAGGGCAAATCATTGAAACGGGCAGAGACATCATAAAAGACCCATACATTCTTGAATTTCTTGATATATCTGAAAATCATCCGGTTTCTGAAAAAGATTTAGAGCAAAAAATCATTGATAATCTTCAACAATTTCTTTTAGAATTAGGCAAAGGATTTGCGTTTATCGGAAGGCAATACAGAATCACGCTCAACAATACACATTATTACATTGATTTAGTTTTTTATCACAGGCTTTTGAGATGTTTTGTTTTGATTGATTTAGAAACGAAGAAAATTGACCATGCGGACATCGGGCAAATGAGTTTGTATCTCGGATATTTCAAAAAAGAAGAGATGATTGAAGGTGAAAATCAACCAATCGGAATAATTTTGTCGAAGGAGCGTGATGAAATTCTTGTTGAGTATGCGACTGTTGATATGACACAAAATTTGTTTGTTTCGGAATATCAATTGTATCTTCCTGATAAAAAAGAACTTGAATCCAGATTAAATAAAGTTCTAAACCTTTAAATTTTTACGATATGACCCTCCAAAACCGCATCCACGCCTTCGCAGAACTCGGCAAAGCATTGTCCGAAAATAGTGATAATTTCAAGCAATTATCAAAT
>DYOJ01000825.1 GCA_020720705.1 Acetofilamentum sp. | reverse complement strand
CAGCAATTGGTTAAGAAGAGAACTTTTATATAAAATTTTAAACTTAAATAACATGAGAATAATTACAAACAGTTTGCTTGCAATAATCATATTATTAGCAAGTTGTACCAAAAATGACATTACGGAGTCCGGTATGCTTGTACCAAAAACCGTAGCAGAAGACAACTCATTGCCTTTTTTTGAGTTGAGTGATAAAACAAAACTACATGTTCAAACTTACGGTGTTAATACTGGCGACAATGTATTAATTGTTTTACATGGCGGACCCGGCAACGATTTAAGGCAATATCAAAATTTGGCGGAGTTACAAAACGACTATTTCGTGGTATTGTGGGACCAACGAGGCACCGGTTTGTCGGAAAGAGTTCCTGAGTCAGAAATTACTTTGGAACAATATCTTAAAGATTTAAACGAAATTGCCCTACATTATTCGCCCAACAATCCGGTTGCAATACTGGGACATTCTTGGGGCGGAGGTTACGCAACTTATTACACACAACAGTACCCGGAGCGAGTGAAAAAGTTGATATTGGTAGAGCCATTACCTTTAAATAAAGACGTGCTGAAAGAAATGGATTTCCCTAAAATTGAGATTACAAGCGAAGATATGAGTAGATTTTTAATCTCTACCGATTTTATTTTACCCGACCAAGATGCACCTGCCGACTACCTGATGATAGTTTCGGGAATTATTAATGACGACGGCGATTATGCAAATGCAGATGAAAAATCGAATGTTCCATTTTATCGTTACGGCTACAAAGCATATAGAGGGATTAGTTCTGATTTAGGAATTTTAGATGGCGAGGGTAATTACGACTTTACGGCAGGTATCAAAGAATCGTTTCAAAAAGAAGTATTGATTATTGCCGGTGCAAAAAGTAGAAGATTGGGGTACGAATATCAAAACCAATATCATAAAAATCTTTTCTCAAATTGCAGAGTAGAAAAAATTGAAAATGCCGGACATTATATGATAGTTTTTAATGCCCCAACCATTATTCCGATTATAAGAAATTATTTAGCAACTAATTAAAAATCAAGCAAAATGAAAAATTTAAAATATATATCGTTATGCGTTGTATTTTTTCTAATCACCGGCAACGTAATGTTTTCACAAAACTATGATAATAATTTTTTGTTCACCACAAAACAAAATGTTATCAATTCAAATTTTCAGTTCGA
>DYOJ01000824.1 GCA_020720705.1 Acetofilamentum sp. | reverse complement strand
AATTCAAGATGTTGCAGGATGAAATAAAAATTTCCTGGATATAAGGCGGAAAATATGCCGTCAAGTAACTGGACACGTGAAGAATTAATAATTGCTTTCAATCTTTATTGCAAAATTCCATTTGGAAAAATTCATAACCGCACCCCTGAAATCATTGTGCTTGCAAAGGCTTTAGGTAGAACACCTTCTGCTGTCTCGTGGAAGTTGGCAAACTTCGCAAGACTCGACCCTTCTTTACAAGATAGAAATATTGTCGGCGCTTCGCATGGAAGTAAATTAGACGCTGAAGTTTGGGATGAGTTTAATCATGATTGGGAAAATCTTAGTTTTGAAAGTGAAAAACTTTTAGCAGAGAAAACTGGCAAACAGGTTGAAGAAGTTACAGATATTGAAATCTTTGATTTACCAAAAGCAGGCAAGGAACGAGAAGCCTTTGTCAAAGTTCGCGTCAACCAAAGTTTCTTTAGAAAGGCTGTGCTTGCGGCTTACGATTTCAAATGCTGTATTACAGGATTAGGAATTTCTGAATTACTGAATGCAAGTCATATTGTCCCCTGGTCAAAAGATGAAGTTAACCGTGTAAATCCGCGAAATGGACTTTGCCTAAATGCAATTCACGATAGAGCCTTTGATAGAGGTTTATTGACGGTTACGCCTGACTTCAAAATAAAAATCTCCAAATCAATCAAGCATACTGATACCGACGGCGCGTTGCAAGATTTTCTTTTTCGGTACGATGGCTCTGAGGTCAAAATGCCGACAAGATTTTTGCCAGACACTAACTTCTTGAAATATCACAACGAAATTATTTTTAGGACGTAAATTGTGATCAATGTAAAATTTAATTATTTGTATCGTGACGGCGGAAATTTCAAATCTTGGGGAGAAGTCATTTTCTCAAATCTTGAAAATTTGCCTGTGAATGAAATTGAAGCAAAACTAATCAACGCCTTTCTGCCAGATAATCAATTCATCGCCAGCCAAATAGACATTCCAGAAAAGTTTCTTCTTTTAGATGGGAAGTTTACAAAATACGACCATTGTCACCATGAATTTGATTGCGCGGAAATTTGCCAAGAAAATTCAACAGATGTTTTAGACCGTTCAATTTCTGATTTCTTGGAAAATATCGAGATGGCTTCAAAAAATGGATGGAAAGCGTTTGATGTTTTAGAACGCGCCTGA
>DYOJ01000148.1 GCA_020720705.1 Acetofilamentum sp. | reverse complement strand
CAAAATTTCGTCTTCTTTTCCGCTGCTAAACTGACCGCCAACGGTCGGGGCTTTGTGAAGTGGCGGATTAAATCTGCCGAAACTTCAAATATTTACTGACTGTAAAAATACAAAATTTTGCCGCAAATCAAGACTGAAACCGCCATTTCACAAAACCCTTGTTACCTGATGCCGCTTTGAGTGGTTTGTTTTCCAGTTTTAAAGCGGGCGCTAAAAGTCTTAATGCGGGTGCTAATATTCTATCGGCGGAGGGTAAAAGTCTTGGGGCGGATTGGCGTTTTCTTAAAGCGGATTAAAATTGTCTTGGAGCGGTTTGTAAAATTCTTAAAGCGGTTAATAAATGTCTTAAAGCGGATTGTAATTGTTATAATGCGGTTGAAAATAGTTATAAAGCGGAAGATAAAAGACTTTGGACGGTAGCCAGAAGTCTTTTATTTCTATTTTATTCTTTCATATACATACTTTGGTATTTTCTTTAAGTCTTTTTTTTGCTCTGTCATTAATTGAATGTATTTTTTGTAGTTTTCTATGGCTTTTGGTTTGTCTTTGGTTTCCCAATAGCAATCGGCTATATTGAGATAGGCGACTACTCGGGTTGGTGCAAACTTTATTATTTTGTTTAACAGATATTCTGCATCATAATAGTCTTTTCTTTTATAATATGTGAATGCTAAATTATTAAATTTTAAAACATTGCTTTTTCTAATTATAACATAATCATCAAGTAACCAATCATAAAAATTAAATTTTTTTGATACCTCTTGGTTAATATCCTTTTCATTAATTTCAACAACAATTCCATCGTTGTCCTCTGGACTTTTGTAATAATGTTCTTTGTAATAAATTAATATAAATTCATTATTTATATATTTTAATTTAAATGTTTTTATTTTATATGATTCTTTTTCTAATGGTGCTTCACAGGTTTTATAACTGAATATACTTTTATTTATTGATAATGAGTCATATAAATTATCACTTTTACCTCCATATTCTCTACAAGGCACTAAATTATCATTATCATAAATTTTTTTAAAATTGTTTTCTGATAGTCCTTTTAAAATAATTACTTTTCTTTTTGACAAAGTATCTTTATTCGTTATTAGATTTTCAACATTTTCAGTTTTATTATTTAAGATTAGCAAATAATCATTTAATAAGTCATCGTCAAATTTGCCAGATGTAATTGTATTTATTTCAAAATTATTAGGCAAATATTTTTCAAATTTTTTATTGTCTATATTTTCTTTTTGACCAAATAATTTAAGAGTATAAATTAATATAAGTAGAGTTTTATTTTTCATAATTTAGTAAATATTAAAAATTTTCTTTAATCTTTCGAAAGTTTCGCTTCTATAATCATATGATTTTGTGCTTTTATTTATGAGTTTAGTGATTTCATCAACATTTTCTTTTTTACTTCCTTTATCTGCACTATTTGCAATATTTCTAAAAACCCAATCACCTAATCCCGCAAAAACAGCTTCTTTTGCAGTGAATAAATCTTTCCCTGAACTCAAATCTATTCCAGATGATGGAAGTTTTTTGTCAATTATTTTTTGAATATCGTTATAATTACTTCTTCCTGTGATTTGTAATAATCCTCTACCTCTAAATTTCCATCCATCACCATCCTCTGTATTACCAAGTTTGTATCCCTTTGCTCTATTTTCATCTGCGTATGCTATATTTGCGATTGCTTTTTGGTCAGCTTTTTGTGTAACAATTTTCTTTTTTTTGATTTTACTATATGTTTCTTTTCTACCAATGCTTTCTGCTTTAGTTTTATAAGGGTCTTTTAAAAACGCACTATATGGATACCCGGATTTTAATTTCTCAACCGTATAATTCAAACTTTCTCCTTCGAAAGCACCTTTTAAACCAGCACCACTTTCTACAAATGCTTGAGCAAAAAAATGGCATCTTCGTAAATCTGTATCTAACTCAAAAATTTCATATAGTTTTTTAGTCTTACCTTCAACAGTATATGATTGATTGAGTTCATCAACTATACTTTGAACTTTTTCATTGCTAGCATCCTCCCATACTTCACTAATATCATCAAATGTAAAATCAGCCTCAGATTTTATATTTTTTAATTTTGGTGTATTTGTGGCTTCACTCAAATCAATTACACTGCCTCCACTTACCACCATCAGTGTTTTTGTTTTTGTATCAGACACAATTCCTAAAATATCTTTCAATCTTGCTGTAATTGTAAAATTTTCTTCAACTCGCACTATACTCGAAAAATCTACAAACACATTAGCATAAAATGCATTTTGTTCAAAAGTTTTACTTTTTTGTGTTGCAATAAAAGTCCTACCATCAATTTCAAGTTCTACACTGCCTAAATAATAATCGTTACTCAAACTAACTTTCACTTTAAAATATTGAAACTCATCTTTCTTTTGCACATCGGGTTTGTATTCAATATTTCTAATTTTTGCATTATCTGCACTGGCTTTTCGGCTTGCCTCCAAAGTATTTGCCAATACATCGTATTCGGGTCCAAAAACCATGCCCATGCCCATGCCTCTTAATTTATCTAATGTTTCTCGTGTCATATCATATCTCTATTGGTGAAAATAATAAAAAAGATTGTGGGCTTCGCCCACAATCTTTTTCTTTTTTTGTTACTCTTTTATTTTTTTGCCTATTGTGGCATCGTTCACTTTAAAATGATTGTCGGCGTGGTCGATGCAGTCTGTACCGCATGGCAAACCGCAAGCGTCTATGGCTACGCCACTGCTTTGTAGGGCTATTAAACTGGTTGGCACTACGGTTTCCCAAGTTTCTTCGACGGTGTATTCTTGTTCTTTTATTTCATCGACTATTGATAAATAAAGAGGGTTGCCTAATACTGGAATTTCGCCTCCGTTCCAGATTTGTCCTGTGGTCATGTAGTGCATTACGGCATTTTCAAAACCGGGTTTTACGGTAACAACTACTCGTGCCATTCCGCTTTGCATGAAGTTGCGAAACAGTGGGTCGTTGCATTCAAATTGGTATAATTCGTTCCAATCGTCTCTTTTACCCCAATAGAATGGGTAGAAATTGTAAGACATTAAATTCCACTCAAAAGCTTGTTCCATAAACTTGGCAAAACTGGCGTAGTTGTCCATATCTTGGGTTTGGTTGATATGGAAATTGGCTAAATCTTTTGTGGCTGGGTCAGTAAAACTATAAAAACCTTGTCCCATTTTGCTTTCGTCCATTAAATACGAAATACAGTTTTTTCTTAAAACCAATTGCTCGATTTGTCTGTAAAAACCTGGGTTGGATTCTCGAGTTGATTGATTGTCTGATAAAGACGAAAGGTATTCTGCCATTTTGGTTTCGTATCCTTTTATGATTGTGTTGAAGGTTTGGGTTTGCCAGTTTTCCTTTGCTTCATTAGTTAGTTGGCATTCAACAGTTATGGCTGCATTTACATAATGATAATCTACTAGTATTACAGAAATCGGAGCTTCGTCTTTATGACTATCAATCGCCACAAATGTATTTTGGGCATTTGTTGTAATGATAGAAGTACCAACATACATTTCAAATTTATGACCCCATGCTGGACTTCCCTCACCACCACCACTACTTTTGTATTTTGCACGAACAGTTTTATAATTTGTGGGGATTTTTATAGAAAGTGGTTTTGCAACTAAATTTTCTCTCTGCCGGTTTGAGTATTCAAAAGTTGTGCTTTTATAAACAAATTCATCATCACAAGGTTTAATCTCCACTCCAAATTTTGATGCCCAAAAATTGGCATTTACAGAATTTAAGGTACTTGCATTTGGCAATCCATTTAATCTTGGGTCTTCGGGTTTTTGTAATTTTATGGTGTTTAAACCATTAGTATTTTCAAGCATTCCTAACAAATGTAATTTGCTTGGTTGCGGAATCATAAACTCATACATCATCCGTTTGCCATAATTGAAAATTTGATTTTTGTAGATGGAATTTACAAAACGATATATTCCAGAAACATGGTGTTCGCCCTCTCGATTATCAAAAACATGAACATTTTCTTCCTTAAATCTGTCAGTTACTTTTCGTATGGTTTCATGTCGCACTTTGGTAACAATCCGCTCCATGGCACGGTTTGTAATGTCTTTGGCTTGGGTTACGGCTTGTCTATTCGACTCTTCTTTTGAGGTATTTGTTGCGTAGTTTGCTCCTACATCAAGGGTATATTCAGCACCTTCTGTACCCCAACCTGCGTGGAAATTGGCACTTGCCGATGCTTGTTTTTGTTCTGCCAAAAGTTTTGAAACTTCGGTTTGCATTTCAAAGCGTTCGGTAGTTGATGTGTCTGTTAAACTTTCTTTTTCTTGTGAGGTTTCTGTTTGTTCGGTAAACTCTTCAATATGCTCACGAGTGGTAGTTTTACTTCGCATTTCTTTTGCCATTATGTTTTCGATATGCGACACTTCGCCAGCATCGTAACAGCAAACATGAGAAACTACTTTTTTATAATCGGCAATACCAATATTGCGAACGCCAAATTTTTCGGGTACGAAAGCAGGGTCAGTTTTATCATTTACACCCCTTGCAAGTAATGATTTTGAAGGATTTACGGCAATAGTAATCCCATTAATCAATAATACAGGAGTTGAAAAATTGGTGTTTTCGACAATTGTTTTTTGTTCTGATTTTATGGCGTACTGAATTTTTTCTGTGATTTCTGCATAAGAATCATTGTCTTCAACAGCGTTAATTCGTTCTAAAGTTGCATAACTTTCTTTTGACAAATCTTCTTTTAGAAATTTCGCATCTGCGTTTTGTGGAAAATCAAATTCAAATTCAGGCAATTCAGGATATTTCACATCGGGTTGGTTGCAAAAATCTAATGGGTCGTAATTTTCATGTCTTGGCGTTGCACAAAGTTTTCTTTTTTCGGTGTTTAAATCGTCTTGATATTTTTGGATTAATGGTTTTGTGATTTTTTCGTGTGCAGTTAATGCAGTTTTGTATGCCTTTGAAAATTCTTTTTGATATTTTTTATCTAATTGAGAAACCTCTTTTTGTGCCGTTTCTAATGAAACTATATTTTGATTGGCGGTTTGTTGATTTGTTTTTTGTACTTCTTCAAGACTTGGCTTGTCGTTTGCACTTGCTTTTTCAAAAGATATGTTTTCAAATGTTTGTTCGGCTTCAAATAAAATTGTTGGCAAAACTACTCTTGCTTGTGCCAAAAGTGGTAAATAATCAATTTTTGCAGGTTCATCTACAATGTCAATAATTGGTCTGCTGGCATTTGTGTTGTTGGTTTCTTTTATCAAGTTCATTAAAACCAAAACATGCATTATGTTCTCCTTTATATAAAAGTCTTTTTGGGTAACAACTTGATAAAAAAGGTTGTCCCAAAGATTGAATTCTTTTTTTAAGTCGATAATTTCTATACCGCCGAGTGATTTTAAAACTATATTTGAGTCAAATTTAGTTCGGTTTCTTGACAGCCAACTTGCAGTTTCTAAAACTTCTTTTCCTACAAATGTTTCTAATTCTTCAAGCGTTTGAAAAGCGACAAAAGTTGAGGCCGTTGTGATTAAATTTTGCCATTTAGTTTCGCCATTTCGGTTGTTCATGCCGTCAAAAAACTTTCCGTTTCTATTGTCAGGATGAAATACAAACCTTTTGGTTTGGTCTTTCTTTTTCGACAATTCGGGATTTCTTAAACTTTGAAATCTAAAAAGTGTGTGCTGGTTTTTGTTTTCTGTACTCATTTTTATTTTGTTTTAGTGATTATTTTCCGTTTTTTCGATACTTTTTGAGCGGTTCGTGTAGCTCGGCGGTATCAGGTAACGGTCCAGCGCTTTGCGAGGTTGCGGGCTAAATTTGCCTTTACTTTTGGTTATTCACTGACCACAAAGATAAGCCAAAACTTTAAATTAAGCACTTACCCCGCAATCTTGCAAAACGCTTGTTGGCGGTTCGGTTTTTTTTTGCTTTTCACTGTATTTCAGTCAATTATGATTTAATAAAGCGTAAATTTTGGCGACAAATTTTTAAGTTTCTATTTTCAGTTTCAGTAAATTCAGTGTAAATTTTGGTGATAAATTTTTAAGTTTCTGCTTTCAGTTTCAGTAAATTCAGTGTAAATTTTGGTGATAAATTTTTAAGTTTCTGCTTTCAGTTTCAGTAAATTCAG
>DYOJ01000823.1 GCA_020720705.1 Acetofilamentum sp. | reverse complement strand
GTTTTCACCTGATATTTAAGGCTTTGAGGTGAAAACACCTCAAAGGTGCAATAGTAAATATCATAACAAAGCTTTACCTTACTTTTTTTTTGAGTGGACACGAAATATCGGTATAACATCAAGACTTTCAATGTGTTACAAGTTATTTTTATAAAGACCGTTTGTCGTAACTTTTATGTATCAATCTTGATATCAGTTCAGAGGTAAATTGCGCTCTGCCTCGTGAGTTTAAATGCGAATCGTCTCCGAAACAGGAATCAGGATAAGCGGAAAGACTATCAATAATAAGGACATTCGGAAATTTTTTTTGCAAATCTTGCATATAAAGTTGGTATTGACTGACAAATTCCGGATGTAAATTTTTTACCGAAGATTGATTCATCGGCATCGCTTCACAGATTAACACAATGGAACTATCGGTACATAATTTCAAGGTTTTTTGCAAATATTCCGACAAAATCGGAGAAGGCGAAAATTTTTTGTAATTTGTTTCATAATTCAAATCCGAACAACTATTTCGCAAACCGGGGTGGTCGCGCCCGCCGCGTCTTTTTTGCATATCGGCAATCATGGCTTTGTTTGCGCTATATGCACGTATGCCGTAATTTCGGGAAATGTCCCCCTGATAATACTCCACCCATCGCACTTTATGCAACAAATAATTGAATAATAAAGCATCTCCTAAAGTTGTATCTGTTTCATTTTTAGTGTAAAGCGAATTTATCTCATGAATATCTTCCCAAGTAAAAAAATTATTGCGAACAGCATAAGGGTAAAACGCAAAAGTTTCGGACATAAAACGCGGTGAAACGGAAATAAAAACAGTATCAGGTTTCGGATGTTTTTCCAAAAATTTTGTCAAAGCATAATAACTCTCAATATTTGTTGCCCCTCCGGCTGCGAAACTCCATGCGTTGGTAAACCGGTTAAAGTCAATGCCGGCATTCGTGCGGGAATCACCCAAAAACAGCAAAGACACTTCCGGAACAAAGTGCTTGTTGTCAAGGCTTTCGGTTAAAAACACCCATCGAGTGTTGTTGGGTTCATTATAAAAATCCGGCATAAGTTCAACATATCCAAACCAAAACACATACACGAAAAGAATCAGCAAGGACACTTTCCGAAAAAAGTATAACAATGGTCTTGATTTAGAGCGTTCAACCGGCATACTTTAAGAGATTTGAGAT
>DYOJ01000147.1 GCA_020720705.1 Acetofilamentum sp. | reverse complement strand
TTATAACGTTGTAACTATCTGATTATCAATTACCATACTTTTTTGAGTGGATACCAAATCTCACTATAACATTCAGAATTTCAATGTAATATGAGTTTTCTTACAAGGACTGTTTAATTTTGAGTGTTTATTTCGACTTTACGAAGTTAAAGATTTCGGCAAAGTTTGTGCTTAGAATAGTTTAGCGTGGACGCTAAACGCAAATAGAAAATGCAATAAGCGTCCACGCTTTTCTTTTGCCGGCATAACTTCGTAAAGTAGAATTATATTCTTTCATGTTACTAAATATTAAGTGTTTAGTATAGTTTTTATTCATTACTTGCGTCATTCCATCGTCCGAAGGGACATGGAAACGTCAAAATAGGATTGACTTGACAATAGTTCCAAATTCCAGATATACAATATCCTTGTAACGGAACGATAAACTTTTGTTCTTACAAAACGGAATTTGATGCTATGAAAGCCTAAATTTGTCACAGGATTACAATAAAATGCAGATATAAACACACGAAATTCAGTTTGTTACGATTTATTTGATAAAAAATGGTGTTTGTAACTTTTTGAACGCAGAAACGTCTCACTTGTAGATTCGATTTTTAAATCTCAATTTTAAGTCAGACATTTATAATTATTTTTTGTTCACAATAAAAAATCAAACACCATGCAAGCAACGCGCAAAAATTTTAAGAGAATCAAAAGAGCAATACTCGTTTTGTTTACAATAGCTCTGAGCTTAACCGGGACAAGCAGGCTGTCTGCAAACGGACCAACGCCGGGAGTGCCAAGCGAAATAGGAAAAATTGAAGGGGTCGTTCAGGATTCAGGTGATAAATTAAGCATACCTTATGCAACAATCGCATTGTATTCAAAACAAGACTCGAACCTTGTAACCGGCACAATGTCAGATTCGGAGGGGCGATTTGTTATTGATAAAGTAGAAAACGGAGATTATTATGTTGTGATTGATTTTATCGGATATTCTAAAAAAATCCTGAAAAATATCACGATAGAAAAAGGGAAAAAAGATGTACAGCTCGGTACAATTTTGCTTGAAAAAGCCGTTGAAGCAATTGCCGAAGTTGAAATTACGGCAGATAAAGATGCGGTCTCATACAGAATTGATAAGAAGGTTATCAATATGAGTCAAAAGCCGGAAGCCGCCGGAGGCACCGTGGTAAATGCACTTGAAAATACTCCGTCAATACAAGTAGATGCCGAAGGAAATGTGTCGTTGCGTGGAAGCACCAATTTTACGGTAATGATAAACGGCAAGCCAACGCAACTGACAGGTTCCGATGCGTTAAAATCTATCCCTGCCTCAACGGTTGAAACCGTTGAAATTATCACAAACCCCTCTGCAAAATACGACCCTGACGGAACGGCGGGTATTATCAATATCATTATGAAAAAAGGCTATGAAACCGGATTAAACGGGATTGTAAATGCCTCAATAGGAACACAATGGAAACATTCCGCTGATTTTTCTTTAAATTACAGAACAGATAAAATCAATTATTTTTTGTCGGCAAATTATGCCCAACGTCCTCAATTTCCGAGTGTGGACATCTACAGTGAGCGATTTTTCAATGACACCTTAACTATTGTAAATCAGCACGGCGACCGCAAGCACTACAGCGACCCGTATAATATTAAAGGCGGTCTGGATTTTTATATAACAAACTCCGATATGTTCACATTATCAGGTGAATACGGACACTGGGGATTTGGGATGGATATGGATGCCCTGACCAAGGAGACCACCCTACCGGCAAGTTCAACGATGACACTAAATACACTGACGAAAATGCGAATGGGAGGTATTTATAAAAGCGGAACGGCGAGTTACGACCACGATTTTAGTGAAGGACATGATTGGGTAACAAGTTTTAATTACCGCACATGGGACGGCTCGAACAATACAGATATTACTGAAACAGATTTGACTACAACACTTTACGAACGTAATAAAGGAATCAGATTGACAGATAACTTTGAGGTAAAAATTAAATCAGATTATTCCAAAAATTTCAGTCCGACCTCGAAATTTGAAGCCGGTTACCAGTACCAAATCAAGGACGAAAATATGAGTTACGATTATCAAAATTTCAATCAAGAAATAATGGATTGGGTTGATAATGTTGAATTTAGCAGCCTTGTAAATTTTGTCAGGGGCATACATTCGGTCTATTCAACTTACGGAAATGAAGTAGTCGGAGTGCAATATCAATTGGGCTTGCGGGCAGAATATACTGACAGAAATTTATTAAGCAGTACGGGTGAAAATCTATTTAACTATCAAAAATCAGACCTTTTTCCAACTTTACACCTCAGTAAACAACTGCCTAAAGATATACAGATGCAAGCAAGTTACAGTCGAAGAATAAATCGTCCTGAATCTTGGAATTTGAATCCGTTTCCGATGTATTCCGACCGCTACATCAGACAAGGAGGGAATCCAAACCTATTGCCAGAATATACTGATTCTTATGAATTTAACACAATGAAACGTATGAAACTCGGATTTGTATCCGCAGAAGCCTTCTACCGCAAAACAAAAGATACGCACGAGCAAACCTTGACTTTACAATCGGACGGAATTGTGCTTGTTATACCTGAAAATTTAGACAATACTTATGCCTATGGTATTGAACTATCAAGCAATTTACGACCTGTGTCGTGGTTAAATATTTTTGCAAGTGCAAATTTGTATAATTACGAAATCAGCGGGATGCAAGTAAGCGAAGATATTGATACAAAAACATTTAAGTCAGATTTTGTTTTAAACCTGACCTTCAGTCCAACCAAAACAACACGCTTACAACTAACAGGATTTTACAATGCACCTACACTAAGCCCACAAGGGTACCAAAGCGAGATGTTCGGCGTTAATACTGCTGTCAGTCAAGAATTTATGAAACGAAAATTGACTGTAAGTCTGAATGCTCAGAATATTTTTAACACCATGAAATTTGCGTTCGACAGCCGAACAACGGATTTGCTGACGACTTTTTCGTTCAATATGGAATATCCGGTCATCAATTTGGCTGTCAGTTACAAGATTAACAATTATCAAAAACGACAAACACCCGAAGACGAACAACCTGCCGGCGGCGGGGGTATGATGTAAGATTACGTCTAAAATCCGAGATTATATTGGGGCTGTTACGAAATATCTTGATAATATGAATTTTGCGTCTTTGTGGAATAAAATTCCGCAAAGACGCAAAAAATAGTTTTTGTTTTGAAAAAATTATAGTCGTAGCCTAAAACGTGATTAGTCTATTTTGTCAGTCAAAGAAAACTCGCATTTGATTTTTTTGAATTATAGTAGAAATTCAATTGAAACTAATCATAAATCAATGAATGACTGCATTTTAACTAATGTTTGACTAATGAATGGCAACTCTTTCGATTGAATGATACTTCGAGATTAACTTTTCTCGCAAAATCAATATTAATATCTGTAAATAAACGAGTTGACGTGCATTCCTGCACCGACGGAAGCAAAAATCAGAATATCGCCTTCGGATAATGTGTGCTCGAGATGGTCTATGCCTTTACGAACACGGTCAAATAAAGTAGGAACAGTTGCCACCGAACTGTTACCGAGTTTATGAATACTCATAGGCATAACATTCTCAGGTACAGGCTGTTTATAAAGACGATACAAGCGTTTTATCATGGCATCGTCCATTTTTTCGTTGGCTTGGTGTATAAAAACCTTTTTAACATTTTCAATCGGCTCTCCCGACTTTTCAAGCGCAACCTTCATGGCAGCAGGGACGTTGGTTAAAGCATACTCGTAAATTTTTTTGCCGTCCATTTTCAAATATTTGATACCGTCAGAAATATTCGGATTGTTTGATTCCCCAAAAAATAGGTAGTAGGCTTCTTCATAAGTATCTGTACGAACAGTATGTGAGAGGATACCTTTTTTAATATCAGACTCTTGTGCTTCCAGAACTGACGCGCCGGCACCATCAGCAAAAATCATGGTATCTCTGTCATGCGGGTCCACAACACGTGAGAGCATTTCGGCGCCGATAACCAGCACTCGTTTGGCAGTTCCGGCTTTGATATATGTATCTGCCTGAATCATACCTTGTATCCAGCCCGGACAACCAAAAAGAATATCGTAAGCTACGCAGTTTGGGTTCTTAATTTTTAAATTATGTTTGACACGTGCCGCTAAACCGGGCAAAATATCTGTTTGGAAAGTTCCTTTAACAACATTCCCAAAATTATGAGCCATGATAATTTGGTCGAGTGTTTCGGGGTCAATACCGGAGTCGGCGAGGGCTGCCTCGGCGGCTTTTGTAGCCATATCAGACGTTGTAATACCGTCATCGGCGTAGCAACGCTCCTTAATACCGGTTATTTCTTGGAATTTTCGGGTGATTTCTTCTCCCTTTTCTTCTAATTTCTTATGGTCTGCACCATAAAAATCTGTATTTTCAAACGCTTTATTTTCAATTACGTTTGACGGAACATAACTCCCTGTTCCGATGATAACTGAGTTTAGATATTTCATAAATAAAGTAGTAAAAATGCCTTTCGGATAGTCAAATATGACATAGTGAAAAAATAGGTATAGATATTAATATTTACATAATTCATAAATTATGTAAACTGATTAGAAATCTAATAACTTATTATTCAATGATTTATTGCCAATATTATTAATCATAAGTGAAGGATATAAACAATAAATTCAGAAAATCGAAAAGCAAAATTTGATAATAATTTTGAAACCCCAAAAGTAAGGAATATTTCTGAGATTCAAGAAAATTAATGAAAAAATCGCAAACTGTGTGGTTTGCGATTCTTAAAGCAATGTTTACTTTGTTATTCTGAAACAACTTCAAATCGGAGTTCGAACTTTACATCGCGGTGAAGTTTGAAAACAGCGGTGTAAGTTCCGATTTCTTTAACCGGTTCTTCTTTGATACTGATTTTTTTACGGTCAATTTCTAAGCCTTGTTTTTCAAGAGCTTCCGCAATTTGAATGGTGTTTACCGAGCCGAAAATTTTTCCTGTCGAGCTGGTTTTGGCACCTATCACAAGTTGTTTACCTTCGAGTTTGTTGGCAATTGCTTGTGCATCATTTTTCATTTTTTCGAGTTTGTGCGTGCGTTGTTTTAAATTTTCGGCGTGCACTTTTTTTGCCGATACCGTAGCTTGTACGGCATAGCCTTTGGGAATAAGATAGTTCACGGCATAACCGTCTCGTACTTTTACGACATCATCTTTGTATCCCAAATTATCGACATCTTGTTTTAATATAATTTCCATGATTTCTTTCGATTTTAAAGATAAGAATACTTTTAGATTGACTATTTCATTAAATCGGTAACATAAGGCAGAATCGCCAAATGACGAGCACGTTTAACAGCCTGAGATACACGACGTTGGTATTTCAGCGATGTTCCTGTGATACGTCTCGGAAGAATTTTACCCTGCTCGTTTAAGAAATGTTTGAGGTATTCCGGGTCTTTGTAGTCAATAAATTTGATGCCGTGTTTTTTGAATCGGCAATATTTTTGGCGAGTAGTATCTACTGCTACCGGAGCTAAATATCTGATTTCGTTTTGATTTGCCATAGCTTTTATTATTAATGTTATTTAGAAACTTCAGCGGTTTTACGTTTGCGAAGTGCATATTCGCGTTGATATTTGTCCATTCTGAAAGTCAGAAAACGAATAATGCGCTCATCTCGTCGGAATTCGGTTTCCAATTTTTCCACAACATTTCCGGGAGCGGCAAATTGCACCAGATGGTAAAAGCCTGTAGTTTTGTGCTGTATGGGGTACGCTAATTTTTTTAAGCCCCAATCTTCCTCGTATTCTACCTCAGCACCTTGTGCCTTCAGAATTTCCGTGAATTTTTGCACCGTCTCCTTTACCTGAGCGTCAGATAAAACGGGAGTTACAATGAAAACGGTTTCGTAATAATTCATGATTTAAAAATTTATTAAAAAATTTGAGACCACAAAAGTAATGATTCACACTCAACTGACAAATTTTATTACGAATATTTTGAAATATTTTTCATTTGTTGTCGCTTTCGATATTTTTTGTATTTTTGTTGAAAAATATTCGGTAAAAATCTGAACAAACATGGATTTTATTTTGCCGAATTTTGAATAAATAATGTA
>DYOJ01000822.1 GCA_020720705.1 Acetofilamentum sp. | reverse complement strand
CGATATATCTGAATAACATTAAGAACCTCAATGAGTTATGTGTTTTCATACAAAGATTAATCAGTCAAGATACGAAAACATGTCGTTATTATCATCCATATCAACCTCACCTTCAAGAAGTTCGCCGTCTATCGCGCGACGAATTTCATCTTCCGAATAAATTTTATCGGTGGCTACAATGGTTTCTTCGGAAAATTTTCCGCCCAACTCATTCACGTTATCTATCACATTATCAATAAAATCGAAAGCAATATGTCGAATGGAAAGCAAAAATTTGAAGGTTACAAAATAATCGTAAAAAACAACTTCTTCAATTTCGGATTCTTTTTCGGCGGCTTCGTATTCGAGTTCTTTTCGGAAGCGTTCTTTCTGAAAATCAGTAAGTAACGCTTTATCTTCGGTATAAGCAACCGCAAAATAGCGTAACAAATTCGCCTTGCCGCCCAAGCCGGAAAAAATATAGAAACGCGACTTATCACTCAACGAATCCTCAATCAGGGCGCGACTTTGCTGAAACGCAAACACTGCCCAGCCGTTCAAATCATCGATGTCGTTATTTACAATTTTTTCGAGCGCGCGGTAAGCTTTCACGTCCGAGATGTAACCGAGCGCGGTGATGAGCAATTTACGCGTTTCAAAATCCGGATTGAGCTCCAATTTTTTAATGGCATCTTCGAGTTCAACGGCTTGTAACTTCTTGTGGTTCCGCATAATGTAATCGGTATATTCCACAAAAATTGTGCTGTCCGTGCCTTTTTCAAAAATCACAAGGTCAGACATATCGCCGTTCAAGCGAGAAAGTAATTGCTCCTGAAGTCGTTCTATACTCACGTATCGAGGTTTGAGAATTTTGAGCAGCAAAGATAGATATTTTTGGCATCTTTCATAAACATAAAAAAGTAGTTTACACTTTTTTAAAAATTATTAAAACCTTATTTTATTATTTTCAACCTTAGTAAAAATTATAAATCCAAAATAAAATCAACCTTATTAACTCATTATTAAATATATACAATTAGGTAATAAGGTTAAAAAATAGAATTATTATATTTTTACTAAGGTTAAAATTCAAAAAAAAATAATGTTTCTCAAAAAAAGTGTCAACCGAAAAATGAAAGATGCCAAATATTTTTCCGAAGATACAATATATGAGTCCGGTCTAAAAAGCCTGTTTTATTTTAGCTAAAC
>DYOJ01000821.1 GCA_020720705.1 Acetofilamentum sp. | reverse complement strand
CCGATTCCGAAGGCAGATTTTTTGAAAAACTACAGCTTTTCGGCAAAAATTTTGGCATCGGCATATCTGTTGCTCTCACTCGCTAATTCGGCGGTGCTTTTTTGGGGTTTACAAGATTTTAAAGCGGAATTGTTCAAATTTTCCGGCATTTTTGTTTCGGCATCGCAGTCGCTTATTTTCACTTATGGGCTTGTAAGTCTGCTGATTCCGAACTTGGGCAGGCGCACAAAACGGCTTTTTCTCGTTCATGTTTCAGTTATTTTGATGGCACTGATAGGATATTCCGTTATATTTATTTTTTATAACGATGCGAATATCAATAATTTACAGTTTTTTAAAACAAATTTCAATCATCCTGCGGTTGTGCTTCGGTTGGCGTTTTTTGCATTTTATTTGTATCAAATTCTTATTTACATCAAAATTTTCAGGAAAGCGTTACGAAAACACCAAGACTCATTAGCCGATTTTTTTTCCGAAACACCGAAACTCAAACTCAGTTGGGTTAAACCGGCGTTCGTTTCTGCTTTGATAATTGGATTGTTAGCCATTGTATATCAAACAGTTCCGAGCATTTTGTTCGACAATGTTTTAACCTCTGCATTGATAATTTATTACATCGTATTTGCTTTAAATTTCATAAATTATAATAAAATTTACGAAACTTTGGAGCCGGCGTTTTTAGATACCGAACATATTGATACTGAACCTGAAAGACTTTTGAAAAAAGCAAGTTGGACAGCTTACAGACAAAAGATTTTGGAGTCAAAAATATTTCTGAAAGAAGGCATCACGCTTGTAGAAATAGCTCAATATCTGAATGTTAGCAGAACAACGCTGTCCGGTTTCATTAATTCTGAAGAAAATCGAAATTTCAACACGTGGATAAACGAAATGCGTATCGAAGAGGCAAAAAAAATGATGTTTTCCATGCCGAACAGCACAATTTCCGAAATTGCCCGAAAAACCGGATTCAGCGAACAGTCAAATTTTAGCCGACAATTTAAACAAATCACCGGAGAAACACCTTCCGTTTGGAAAAAATCGCAAACTTCATAAATCTGAAAATCAGGCATTTACTGCAGTTTATCAAATCGTCCAAAGCTTCCGGATGATTTGATAAGCAATTTTTTGAAAAATTGTTTCGATGTAAAAATTTCTGTGTTATTTCGCACCAAAATATCACACACAA
>DYOJ01000146.1 GCA_020720705.1 Acetofilamentum sp. | reverse complement strand
TATCTTTATTGCATGAAATTAAATTCGTTCGTTATGAAAACAAAACTTTTGAAGGGCATGGCACTCGCCGCGCTGTTATTGCTGTTGTTTAACCAACTAAATGCTCAAGATATGAACTTTTACAAAAAAAAATGGGCAGAAGCGGACAGCGCCGAAAAAAAAGGTCTGCCCAAAACCGCCCTCGAAATCGTGGACAAAATTAATGCGCAAGCTCAGAAAGACAAACTTTCGGAGCAAGTGATTAAGTCCTACATTTTCAGACTGAAATACAAAAACGCTATCGAGGAAAACGCCTTTGAAAAATTGCTCGGCGAGCTGGATTCAACCGTTAAAACTGCCGTGTTTCCCGACGATGCCGTGATGCACCTCATGCTTGCGGACATGTATTGGTGGTATTACCAAAACAACCGCTGGAAATTCATGGAACGTTCTAACACTGTGAATTTTAAGAACGACGACATGCAAACGTGGACGCTCGACCACCTTGTCGCTAAAATTATTGACGAATACGATGCCGCTTTGTCAAACGCGCCGGGTTTGCAACAAATCCCGATTTCAAAATATCCGGAACTCATACCCGAAAACACAAAACCCCAAGAGTTGCGCCCAACATTGTACGATTTTATTGCGCACAAAGCGATTGATTTCTACTCAAATACCGAAATCTCGCTCACCCGCCCGGCGGATTATTTCCAAATTAAGGAAGATTTTTTCTTTGAACCCGCCGAAAAATTTGTGAAGGAAGAAATCATGTCGTCTGATACCTTATCGCTTCATTTTCAGGCGCAGTGCATTTTGCAGGAATTGCTCAAATTTCGACTTGCAAACCCCAAAGAAGCCAATGCCCTCGCCGATGCCGACTTGAAACGTTTGGTATTTGTGTATCGCCATTCGGTGTCCGAAAACAAGCACAAACTGTATTTCGATGCCTTGCAAAATCTGAAATCTAAATTTACGTCCGACTATGCTGCTGCCGAAATTTTACTGACCTTAGCGAAACATTATGTTGAACGGTCGAGTAATTACAATCCGCTTGATAATCAAACAGATGCGTATAAAACAAACAACACGGAAGCTCTGGCTCTTGTGAATACGATTATTGAAAAATATCCGAAAACCAATGCAGCCGAACATGCCAAGTCGCTCAAAATAACAATTTTAAGCAGAAGTTTGTATCTCACAAGCGAGCATACGATGCCGATAAAAAAGACCTTTGCCGCAAAACTCGACTATCGCAACTCAGAAACTGTGTACATCCGTTTGGCAAAAATCGACCGAAAAAAATTCGAGCGCGTTTCCGAAGACAAATACGGCGAAGAACTTTACGCTGCTCTATTTTCGGCTGCTGAAAAAGTGTATGATATTTCAAAAACCTTGCCTGCCGATAAGGATTACAACAATCACTCCGTTGAGGTGTTGTTGAACGGTGCCGATGCGGGATTGTATCTTGTGTTTTTCTCTGATAATAAGGAATTTACTTACAATAAAGGTCAGGCAGGATACCAAAAAATTATAATTTCGGACATTGCCTACATTCAACAACAACAACCCGACGGCGGTTACAAAGTTACGGTTATGAATCGCTCTACCGGCGACCCGATGCCGAATGTAAAATGCGAAATTTGGTATCAAAAATACAATTACACTTTGCGTAAGTATCAGAATATCACCGAAGGAACACTAACGACCGATGCCAAAGGAACAATAACTATCAAAAAAAATACGACAGAGTGGAATTATTACTACATCAATTTCAGCACTGCAACTGATTTTTTGACGACGCAAAGTTCGCTCTCCCTTTACCCGACTTCGCATACGCCGCTCAATGAAACAAGCACCTTTTTGTTTACCGACCGCGCCATTTATCGCCCCGGACAAACGGTGTATTTCAAAGGCATACAACTGCAAATGCACGACGACAACAAACACGTTGTCAATAAAAATACGCCGGTTCACGTGGAACTTTACGACGTAAATTCTCAAAAAGTATCCGAACTCGACCTGAAAACCAACGATTACGGCACGTTCAGCGGAACGTTCACGCTACCCACAGGTTTGCTAAACGGAAATTTCAGAATCTACACCACGTACGGCGAAAAATACATCAAAGTTGAAGAATACAAACGCCCGCAATTTGAGGTTACCCTCAACAAATTTGACGGAAATTATTTGCTCAACGATGAAATCACCGTTAAAGGGAAAGCCGTAAGTTACGCAGGCGCAGGACTTTCCGATGCCGAAGTGAAATTTAAAATATCACGCACCCCGCGTTGGCGCGGTTGGTGGTATTGGGCACCCCCGTCGCCAACCATCGAAATTGCTCACGGAACCGTAAAAACCAATGAGAAAGGAGAATACGAGTTCAAATTTAATGCTGTGCCCGACCTTTCCATGCCCAAAAATGAATTTACCTATTTCGGATATTCAATTTCGGTGGATGTTACCGACATAAACGGCGAAACACAAAGTTCCGCAGGCAATATCAACGTGGGTTACAGAGCCTTACAAGTTTCGTTGCCGATTTCGGGAACGCTAAATTCTGCCGATAAAACGTATTCGGACGACAAGCACAACACCATGGAAGTCGGCACGACAAATTACAACGGCGAATTTGTTGCGGCACAAGGCGAAATCAAAATTTTTGAGTTGAAAGACAATGCCGAAGCCCTCCGTAACCGCCTCTGGACACGCCCCGACAAGCAATTTTACACAAAAGACGAATGGGCTAAAACCTATCCGGGTAATGTATTTTCGGAAGAAGATAATCTGCAAAAACTTGAAAAAGGAGCCGAAGTTTGGAAAACTACGTTTGATACAAAAACGGACAAAAATATCCGCACAAAATTCGTATCCGATTTAAAAACAGGGCATTACGTTGCTGAAATCACCTCCAAAGATGCGTTTGGAAACGAGGTGGCAAACAAACATTTTTTCAGCGTCATAAATTCCGACAGCAAAAAAATGCCATACAGCACAACAGATTTGTTTATGCCGCTCACATATTTTTGTGAACCCGGCGAAAAAGCGCAATGGCTTATCGGGTCGAGCGAAAAAGTTACCGTGTTGTACGAAATCGAACATAAAGATAAAATCGTGTATTCGGAATATCTAAAATTAGATAACGAACAGAAAATCATATCGTTACCGATAGAAGAAAAACATCGGGGTAATGTGTCCGTAAATTTTGTGTTCATCAAGAACAACAGAATTTACAACCATCCGAGCACGATTTACGTTTCACATTCTGACAAAAAATTGGACATCGAATTTGTAACGTTCCGTGATAAATTGTTCCCGGGTGAAAAAGAACAGTGGAAAATTAAAATTAAAGGGACCAAAGGCGAAAAAGTTGCTGCCGAAATGTTGGCTACACTTTACGATGCCTCTTTAGATGTGTTTGCGAAAAATTATTGGAGTTTCGATATTTTCTCGTCCTACTACCAAAGCCGCACATGGAGCACAGGCACCTTCGGGCATACACAAGCCGGCTCGTATAAAAAGAATATTGACGAACCTCACTACGCAACCTCGCTTTATTATCCGTCGTTTAATTGGTACGGATTCAGCTATTGGTCATACAGTTACCGAAATTTCGACATGGAAGACAACATCGCTTATAGCGTTGTTACAGAATCGGCAAGCGGCGGAAATCGCCCAAAAGGCAGAAGAAACGGACTGCCCGAAATGCAAAAGAAAGCCGAATCTCCGGTATCTATGAATGGTGATTTTGAATCCGAAGAGCGTGATGAATTTATTGCAGACTCGCCAAGCGTTGAGCAATCAAAACCCGAAAGTGTTGTTAGTGAGCCGAAAGAAGATATGTCGGACGTGAAAGTGCGCACAAATTTCAGCGAAACGGCGTTTTTCTATCCGCATTTAGAAACCGACGAAGATGGTAACATTCTGATTGATTTTACGATACCCGAATCGCTTACCCGCTGGAAAATGATGGGCTTTGCCGTTACGCAAGACCTCAAATACGGCTTTATCAACAACGAACTCATCACGCAAAAAGATTTGATGGTCGTGCCGAACGCCCCGCGCTTTTTCCGCGAATTTGATAAAATGACCTTCCCCGTCAAGATTTCAAATGTCTCGGATGTTGACCTTTCGGGCACCATTCAACTCGAAATGTTGGATGCTTTGACGATGAAACCATTGGACAATGTTCTGGCAAAAGGAGAAGCAACGCAAAAACCGTTCACCGTAAAAGCCGGCTCAAACAGTTTGATAACTTGGAACTTAGACATTCCGGACGGCGTGGGCGTAATCGCTTACAAAGTGGTTGCAAAAACCGATAAATTCTCCGACGGCGAACAAAAACCGATTCCGGTGCTGACAAATCGAATGCTCGTAACCGAAAGTTTGCCTTTGCCCGTTCGCGGCAAAGAAACCAAGAATTTTGAGTTCACCAAACTCATAAATTCCGGTTCGTCTTCTACATTGAAACATCACAAACTCACGTTGGAATACACCTCGAACCCCGCATGGTATGCCGTTCAGGCTTTGCCTTACATGATTGAATATCCGTACGAATGCACCGAGCAAACATTCAGTCGCTACTACGCCAACAGTTTGGCATCGAACATCGCAAATTCAAGTCCGAAAATTAAGGCTATCTTTGATTCTTGGAAAAACACCGAAAATTCGGAAGCTCTGTTATCAAATCTTGAAAAAAATCAAGAACTGAAATATGCACTTTTGGAAGAAACGCCTTGGGTATTAGACGGTAAAGACGAAACCGAACGCAAAAAACGTGTCGGCGTGCTCTTCGACCTCAACCGCATGGGCAACGAAATGGAAACCGCTTTGCGCAAAATCCAAAAAGCACAATCGTCCAACGGCGCTTGGCCCTGGTTTAACGGAATGCCCGAAAGTCGCTACATTACGCAATATCTCGTAACAGGTTTCGGACGACTCGACCAACTTGGCGTGAAAGAAATTCGCGGCGACCAAAAAACGTGGAACATGCTCACCAAAGCGGTCGGGTATTTGGATATTCGCATTGACGAAGATTATGATTGGCTGAAACGTCATTACACCGAAAAAGAGATGAAAGAAAACCATCTGTCTTACGATGCCATACATTATCTTTACGGAAGAAGTTATTTTACCGATATTGAAATTCCGGCACGCAGCAAAGAAGCGTTCGACTATTATAAAGGTCAGGCACAAAAATATTGGCTCACGCAAGGTCAATACATGCAAGGTATGCTCGCACTGTCGCTTCATCGTTTTGGCGATGCAAAAGTTCCTGCCGACATTATGAAATCGCTCAAAGAACATTCCACTTCGCACGATGAACTTGGTATGTATTGGAAAAACAATGTGGCGGGATATTATTGGTACAATGCGCCGATAGAGTTTCAAGCTCTTATGATTGAGGCATTTGACGAAGTTTCCAATGACCAAACCGCAGTGTACGACCTAAAAGTGTGGTTGCTCAAACAAAAGCAAACGCAAGATTGGAAAACCACCCGCGCAACCGCCGAAGCCGTGTATGCTTTGCTTCGTAGAGGCGGCAATTGGCTCGAAAGCGATAAACTTGTGGAAATCAAACTCGCAGGTAAAGTTATTGACCCCACCAAACTCGACAATGTGAAAATTGAAGCCGGCACCGGATATTTCAAAACCTCGTGGAGCGGTTCGGACATTAAACCCGACATGGGCAAAGTTACCGTAACCAAAACCGATGAAGGCATTGCTTGGGGCGCGCTGTATTGGCAATATTTTGAAAATCTCGACAAAATTACTCCGCACGAAACGCCGCTCAAACTCAAAAAACAGTTGTTTATTGAGCGCGACACCGACCGCGGCAAAGTCATCGAACCGATTTCCGACAAAGCGCAATTACAAGTGGGCGACAAAATCATTGTCCGCATGGAACTCCGCACCGACCGCGCCATGGAATACATCCACCTGAAAGACATGCGTGCCTCCGGTTTCGAGCCGATAAACGTGATTTCGCGCTACAAATGGCAAGACGGCTTGGGCTACTACGAAAGCACCAAAGACGCGTCCACCAACTTCTTCATCGAATATCTGCCCAAAGGCACATTCGTGTTTGAATACCCGTTGCGCGTAACCCACAAAGGCAACTTCTCCAACGGCATCACCACCATCCAATGTATGTATGCCCCCGAATTTACTTCGCACTCGGAAGGGATAAGGGTAA
>DYOJ01000820.1 GCA_020720705.1 Acetofilamentum sp. | reverse complement strand
ATCAACAAATAAACAAATCATCTCAACGTATTGACAGAATAACATGATTTTAAATTATATCTGGATAGGATTTTTTGTTATAGCCTTAGTTGTAGGGCTTGTCAAACTTTTGATATTCGGCGACACGCAGGTTTTTCCGGCAATGGTCGGCAGTACCTTTGATATGGCAAAAACCGGTTTTGAGGTTTCACTCGGTTTAACCGGCGTGCTGACACTTTGGCTCGGCTTGATGCGAATAGGGGAGCAAGGTGGTGTAATTCGTATGTTTTCAAAACTTGTGAACCCTTTTTTTTCAAGACTTTTTCCGGATTTGCCCAAAGACCACCCTGCGCACGGCTCAATGCTTTTGAATATAACCGCAAACATGCTTGGCTTAGACAATGCTGCCACTCCCGCCGGGCTTAAAGCCATGAAAGAACTTCAGGAAATCAATCCGGACAAAGAACGAGCGAGCAACCCGATGATTATGTTCTTGGTATTGAACACATCGGGGCTGACCATAATCCCGATTAGCGTTATGGTCTATCGTGCCGAACTTGGTGCCGCCGACCCCTCGGATATTTTTTTACCAATTTTACTTGCAACCTTCTTTTCTACACTTGCCGGACTGATAGCGGTTTCAATTCATCAAAAAATCAAACTCTACGATAGAGTCATTCTTGCATATCTCGGCGGTATGACTGCTTTCGTTGCCGGACTTATCTGGATATTATCCGGCTTGCCAAAAAGCGAATTAGAAATCGTATCGAGCACGGCGAGCAATTTGATTTTGTTTTTTATCATTGCTTTTTTTATCATCAACGCCGCAATAAAACGTATCAATGCTTACGAAGCGTTCATTGAAGGTGCAAAAGAAGGCTTCGGAATAGCCGTAAAAATTATTCCGTATCTTGTTGCTATACTGATTGCCATAGGCATTTTTCGAGCCTCGGGAGCTATGGACTACCTTATAGCCGGAATCGTTTGGTTACTGAGTTTGACAGGAATTAACACCGATTTTGCCGAAGCTTTGCCCACTGCATTTATGAAACCCTTGAGCGGTAGCGGTGCACGCGGTATGTTGCTTGAAACCATGAAAACTCACGGCGCCGATTCATTTGTCGGACGGGTTGCATCTACTGTTCAGGGGGCAACTGATACGACCTTCTATATATTAGCGGTTTATTTTGGTTCGGTAGGTATTAAACATACAAG
>DYOJ01000819.1 GCA_020720705.1 Acetofilamentum sp. | reverse complement strand
TCAAATTTTGAATTTGTAGGAGCTTGAAAAAAAGAGGGGGTTTTTAGACCGGACTTTTTATTTAAAATCGGTTATAAAATCGAGATTATAAAATAGCCCAAAGTGCAACCCAAAGCGGCATTGTAACTAAACTTGCAATGTATCCGAAAAGCATAAGCGCACCCATTTTTTGCCTGTCACCGCCGAAGGTACGAACCATAACGAGTATATTTGCGGCGGGGGCAGCAGCAGCTTCCATAATTAACAGATTGCATATAAGAGGGTTTGTCTGAGGTAGATTTGTGTGATAAAGTATCAATGTCGTAAGCCCGGCAACCAGAAAGAGTTTTACAAACAGTGTGCGCACAACAATATGCCAGACCGGTATGCCTTTTAGCGACACTGTTCCGATGGTTGCGCCGAGCACGAATGTTGCAATGGGAACAGTCGCACTTCCGATGAGACCGACGGGCTGAATCAGGATGTCGGGTACGTAGTTTCGTAACCCCGCAAGCACAATCGTAACAGAAATGACATTTGCGACAAGCGGGATGGTTATCAGGTCGGAAAATTTAAGTTTTGCGTTATCTACTCGGCTGCGTAACAGATATTTGCCAACACTCCAAAGCATCAGATTAAAGCCCATGATGAATAAAAACACGTAGAGTGAAAATTCATCAAATTCAGCAGGGAAAACAAATTTGCCGATAGGTAAAATTAAATATCCGGCGTTTTGAAAAGCAGCAACAGCTACAACATCTCGATTTGTATTCAGTGTTTTTACGAAAACAGATGCTCCGAGTAACAGTCCGACAATTGCCATTGCGACACCTGCCAACGGAAGTAACCACCAACCGGGTTGTTCTTCGGGTTTGAAGTGTTCCACAGTATTAGCAAATATCATTGCAGGCAGCAAAATATTGACAGTCAGTAGGGATAATCCTTTTACGTATTCATCGGGAAAAATATTTTTGCGAACAAGGAATCCTGCAATTATTACAATGACAAAAATTTGTCCGAGTGCCTCAGCCATTATCCAAAAACTATCCCGAAAAAGTTCAAGCATGCTTCCGAAAATCAATTCACAAAAGTAGAAAAAAGAAGCCGGTACAACGCAAAAATTAAGTAGTTACCTGAGTTCGAAATATGATTATATTATAATTAGTTTATTTTCAGTATTTAAGAATCATTTTGGTTATAGGTTTAATCGTTTATT
>DYOJ01000818.1 GCA_020720705.1 Acetofilamentum sp. | reverse complement strand
TTTGTATTTGTTTTATTGCTCATTGGTTTCTATGCTTTTAAGTTCTTCGGTTAATTGTTTAAGAGTTGGGAATGCTTGTTTAATAGTATCGGGCAATTCTTTGTATCGGTATTCGCTTACACCAATGGGTTTGTTTATGTCGCGAAGGGCAAATTCAACTTCGTAATTGTCTTTGTTTTTGCACAACAAAATTCCAATGGTAGCATTGTCCGCTTCGTCTTTTACCAATTGGTCTATTGCCGAAATATAGAAGTTGAGTTTACCAATAAACTCCGGTTCAAACTCTTTGTATTTGAGTTCAATAACTACATAACACTTTAGTTTGGTGTGATAAAAAAGCAGGTCGGTTCTATATTCTTTATTGCCTACTTTTAGCTGAAACTGCTGCCCCATATAAGCAAAGCCTTTGCCCAGTTCGAGCAAAAACTTCGATATTTGTTGTACTAATTTTTGTTCAAGTTCTTTTTCTTTTGCTTTTTCGCCAAGGCTAATAAATTCAAAATTATACGGGTCTTTAAGTAACTCATTTGCTAAATCGCTTTGTGGCAATGGTAATACATTTTTGAAATTGCTTATTGCAGCACCTTGTCGTTTGTAAAGATTGGTTTCAATTTGATACTCAAGTATTGATCGACTCCAGTTATTTTCTATGGTTTCGGCGACATAAAACAAGGCTTCATCTGTATTTTTAATTTTTTGAATAATTAAAATATGATGTCCCCACGGAATATTCAACATTGCGTCAATGGATTTATTATCTGCGATTTGTAATTGCGAAACAAGTTGTTTCGTAATTTGAGTATTTGATTCGTGAATTTGCGAAACAGCTTGTTTCGTATTTTGTAATAAAAGGGGTAAGTAAAAAGTAGTCCACTGCCGTATGAGTTCTAAATTTCGTTTCGAAAATCCCGAAATATCCGGAAATTCAGAACGCAGGTCTTTGCTTAGTTGCCCGAGAAAATTTTCACCCCACTTTGCATATTCTTGTTTTTCAAGTATTTGAACGCCCAAATTTATATAGAGGGAAATCAATTCTTTGTTTATTGATAAAGAAGCTTTTATTTGCGACAGCCTAACCTTTTCTTTAATTTGACTAAGCCAGATTGAATAATCCTTGTCTAAAATTATTTTATTCATTTTACTTTCTTTTTTTTACAAAAATATTGATGCTCACTCCTTGCATAATATCAAACAC
>DYOJ01000817.1 GCA_020720705.1 Acetofilamentum sp. | reverse complement strand
CACGCTTTGTTAGGCGTTTTTTGTTGTGCCAGACTCTTTGCCTGAAAAAAGACCTGCCGCCTTAAGTTTCTGGACTTTACCTTTCTTGATTTCACATTCCCAGATTCTTACAACCTTCCAGCCTTTTTGAGTTAATTCTTTTGTTATCGCTTTATCTCTTGCTTTGTTTCGCTTGATTTTATTTTGCCAATATTCGGCATTGTCTGAAGGATTAACATTGCGGCAATTATGACCATGCCAAAAACAACCATCAGTAAAAATAGCGATTTGATTTTTAGGAAAAATAAAATCTGGATGCCCGACAAGATTGGAATTTCTGCGCCAGCCAGTTACATGATGAAATTTGAAAATTTCAATTAACTTAATTTCTGTTGATCTGTTACCTTTTGACTTAACAGCCTTCATTATTTCTGAACGCTGTTTTTTAGAAAAAGTATCTGTCATCTTATTTTCGATTGGTGACAGTTACCCACTTATTATCAAAATTTACCGCTTTCAAAACATCGTCTTTATCAAGTTTGCGTGGTGGCTTGACTTTGATAAGCAAACATTCTTTTGGCACAGACTCAATAATTGTGAATTGCGAACCGTGTGGTTGCCAGGTAAACCGATGAATATTTGAACCTTTTTCATTGCCTTCTAAATTATCGTTTTTGTTGCGTTGCCAAATATAGTTTTCTGGCGGATACATCACCGTTTCACTTTCAAATACAGCAAGTTCTGTTAAGTCGTCTGACTTGATAAGCACAACCGTTCTTAAATGAGAAAATTTTGCTCTGATGGATTCAACACGAGTATTCCATATTTTTAGAACGTCATTTCCCAAAAGTTGAGCGTCTGCGTCTAAATTTTGTTGGTCAAAAGAATATGATGGAGAGTTTCGCCCAGATATAAGCCTGATAGTTTCGGCTCGATGTGGGTGAGGGCTTTTTACAGTTTTTGCGCCCCAAGCGCATACATTCAAAATTACGTCATCCAAACCGACGTTTGAAGGCTTCCATTCTGCGCCAATGCAAGACGCAAAAATTTGTTCCCATTCTGAACCTTCCAAAGATGGAGTAGATTTTGTAGCCAGCAAATATACAATTTCTTTGCCAAGTTTTTGACCAAAATCGGCGGGAAATTGATTGAGTTGATACGGCGGTTTAACTTTATCAACCGTTCGCAAGCGAGGGGATTTGTTGGTATCGGTCATTA
>DYOJ01000816.1 GCA_020720705.1 Acetofilamentum sp. | reverse complement strand
CTATAATTTACACATATTCAATTATTTATACGTTTTCTTACAAACACTAATTACTATTTTTTTGCAAACTATCAAAACATTAGCGGCACAAATATTTACAACTCCGATAGGTAAAATGTTGGGCGGATTTTCTGAAAACGCCCTGCATTTTTTAGAGTTCACGGATGAAAAATCTGATAAAAATCTGATTGATTTTTATGAACAAAAATATTCTGCTAAAATTATTTTCGTTGCAACAAAATTATCAACTCAACTGACTGATGAGTTGCAAGCGTATTTTACAAAAAATTTAAAATCATTTACTTTACCCGTTGCTTTTGTAGGGACTGAATTTCAGAAAAATGTGTGGGAAAGCCTACAATCCATCAAATACGGGGAAACAATTTCTTACTCGGAACAAGCCAAAGGAATCGGAAACCTCAAAGCTGTTCGGGCAGTAGCCGCAGCCAATAGTCTGAATCCGGTGGCAATTGTCGTACCTTGTCATCGTGTTATCGGCAAAAACGGTTCACTTACAGGTTATGCCGGAGGTTTACATCGCAAACAATTTTTGCTGGATTTAGAACGACATACATCATCTATTCAGACATCGTACGATATGCTTCAATAGCTTCCGTTATGGCATGTATCATCTTGATATGCAGTTCGATATATCGAACAGGTTTAGCAGTTTCCGGACATCTGATTTCAATATCGGCATAAGAGCGAAGTGCTCCGCAGTCAAACCCCGTAAACACAATTACGACCATATCGCGTTTGATGGCTTCTTTTGCAATCGAAACAAAATCATAATCTTTGCCGTCAGTTGTGAAAATTACAAGCGCATCGCCGGCGTTCCCTACCTGTACAAAAAATTCAGTGATTGGTAATTGTACATTCAAAGAAACTGATTCAAATCCTTGATTGTTAAGAATATATGAAAAATATTGAGCATTGAAGACGGTCGAACTCCAGCCGAGTGTTAATACTTTTCCTTCGTTTTCAAACACCCGAAAAATTAACTCGGATACAGATTCAAGTTTCTGAAAATTAAGGTCTTCTCGCGTGATTAAATTCAAAACACGAAAGGCTTCCGCAAAATGGCTTTTAATGTTTTTTCGCATACTTAATTGTTAAATGAAAACTATAATTTATGGATTTACAATTTTTTGACAAGAATATTTGAGTCTACTCCGAAAAGTGTTTTTAGCCGCTAAGC
>DYOJ01000815.1 GCA_020720705.1 Acetofilamentum sp. | reverse complement strand
CACATTTTCAGAATAATTACCTCTATTTTTTACTCATTTTCAGCATAGGATTCAGCGCGGGGTCGTTATACATTTTCATTTGTTTGTATGTTTTTACGATAACTTTTCCGGACGCCAAATTGTCTAATAATTGGTCTATGGCGAGAGATAAATCTTTTTGTTGTCGCATTAAAACCGTTAATTTATTTTGGCACGAGCGCACGTGGGCTTCATCCGCATCGGTTCGGAAGGTTTGTTCGCGCATGTGATATATTTTTAGTGCCAATATTGATAAACGGTCAATTGCCCATGCCGGAGTTTCTGTATTCAACAGTGCAAATCCGTTCGGCTTTATGTATTGAAATTTCTCAAAATAGAAATCATCAATCTCCTCGACCATGTCAGTTCGGTCTTGATTTGAACGGTCTATTCTGCGTTTGAGGTCTACAGCTTCTTGGGGGGCAATATCCGGTTTTCGGATAATATCTTCCAGATGCCATTGCACAGTATCAATCCAATTTTTTCGGAAAAGTAACATCTCAAAGGCACTGTCATATTCAATAAGGGGAATATCCTGATTGACATCATTTTTGATATGGAATTTTTCGATACTTTCGTTGAAAATTTTGATAAATTTTTCCGTATTCATTTTTGCTTTTTAGGCAAAAGTATGTAAATTCTGCCGTTATTATTTGTATTTTTGTTTTTTTTAACAATATCAATGCATGAAAGACAAATTTGACTATTTCGACAAAGATATACCCGGCTCGGCACACGAAGATTTTGTAAACAAAGGAGCTGAAAGAATAAATAAAGATGACCTTACAAAAGTTATTGAACGATTGAACGATATAAAATCAAAAATATTCAACAACAAATCATTTCGCGCAATCCGTAATGATGCAGAAGTGTTATTTTCGATATTGAAAGATTATTCATCGGGGCAATATTCCGGAATTGCGTGGTATGCCGTTGCAGCTTTGGTGTTTGCCTTGTTGTATGTCCTTTCGCCGATTGATGCAATACCGGACTATATTCCGGTTATCGGCTATATGGACGATGCTGCTGTATTGACTGCCTGCATCAAGCTTATCGGTGCTGAAATTGAAGCCTACGAAAAATGGAAACTCAAAGAATCCTGATTTTTTGTTTGATAGGAATCTTTAGGTTTCTATGTTCTAAGTAATTCAATAGTCAGGCATAGATTTTTTGTAAGATATT
>DYOJ01000814.1 GCA_020720705.1 Acetofilamentum sp. | reverse complement strand
AAATTTTTTATCAATTCGCTTTACGTTGCCTTCACGCGCGGGATTCGCAACATTTACATGGTTGAAAAAAACACCAAACAACGCCTTTTGGAGCTTTTAGATTTAACCAAAACAGAACAAAAACTGAGTATCGAAAACCAAAAATCGAGCGCGGAAGAATGGTTGCTCGAAGCCAAACGTCTCGAAATGCAAGGAAAAATCGAGCAAGCGCAACAAATCCGCGACCGTATCAGCGGTATTGATTATCTTTCACCGGAAGAATATAACGAATTAAGAGTTAAAGCATTAGACCCAACTAAATCGGAGCAGGAACTCAAACGCGAGCGTAAAGATTTGTTCAAATACGCCGAAGCACGAAAGCGAATTGAGGACATTCGCAGCCTTGCCGAACTCAAATTTCAGCGTGCAATTTTGTTTATGCAAGACTACAAAAAATCGCAGAAAGAATATACCAAAAACATTCGAACGGAAAATATCGGCTACATTTCCAAAGCCGTGAGCTTGTACGGAGCTGATTTCAGATGCTCCGAAGACGACATGACCGGCTTAATTTACGCCGTAAAATTAGGTTCGGACAAAATTACGGATTATTTTCTGCAACACGAAGCTGATATTCACGCCAAAGATTCCAACGGTTTAAATCCGTTTCAGCACTTGCTGCGACTTTTTGTTGAGGAAAACCGCCGTTTCAAAAAACTGAACACGAAGCCGGCAAGCATGCAGGCATCTAAAAACCGATTGTTTAAATATTTCGACCGTCTGCGACCGCAACACATTAAATTTCAGGTAAATGAGCAAGAAATAAAACTCAACCCGACTTCCATGCTCTATTATTTTATACACGCCGTAAAAATCATTCCGCAAATTCCGAATTTCCGCGCGCAAGAAGGATTTGCTATTTCTGATTTTGTTGAATTTTTTGAACTTTTGCCCGATGCCGTTATACCTGAAAGAAGAAAAAAACGCCCCTACCTCAGCTCATTGCTTTCAAGCAACGAAGTGGACAGAGATTTTATGTATAACCGATTTATTTTCAAGCGAGTAGGGCACGGCATCTACACGCTCAATCCCGATTTGATTTTCTTAGATTGAAAAAGTCCGAAATGTTTAAGGATAAATTTCGTATTTCAATCTTAAAATCGGTTTTCATAAATTGATAAGCCGATTTTGTAAAACAGCCGCGCGGTTTTTGCGTAAAAA
>DYOJ01000145.1 GCA_020720705.1 Acetofilamentum sp. | reverse complement strand
ACGCTTGCAACATACAAAATACTTTGCGTTTGGCGTCCACGCTAAACTTTAATCAACGGATTAATGACTCTACCAAAAGTTTATTGTATATTTGGTTTTTGTGATTAACGGTTTAACGTTAATCGTTAGACAAATCAACGATTAATACAACTTTACGAATTTAAAGATTTCAGTATTGTTTTGTGCGTAATAGTGTTTAGCGAAATAAGGTAGCTATACTAATTCTTTATAATCCGGATTATTGCGATATTTTTCGATTATTTCTTTCGGAATTTTCGTCATTTCTTTAATTAAATCGGTGTCAAATCCTTTTTTAATCATATTAATTACGATTTCTATTTTTGCTTTATATTCAGATTGAAAATTTATAGTTTGAGCAATGCTTGCATTTGAACTAAGAATTTCTAAATAATATTGATATTCAGACTTTTGTTCCGGCGACATAGAAATTGTTTTCAATTTCTCTCTCGCTTCTGCAATCCCTTTTGCTATAAAATTGTCAGGTATTTCGCTATTTTTGAAGAAATAAATCCATTCGTCTATTGAATTTTTTGCAACATCATCAAATTGATTAACTCTAATTAAGTAATGAAAAGGAAATATATCTGAAACAGTTTTTTTATCAAATATCGCTTTTTGTTCATCTGATAACTCAAAAATATCATGTTCGTTTATTCCTTCAAATCTTGTTTCGCCTTTGTATAAATAGTCTTTCCCTTGACCAAAATTAAAATATACAATACTTATAGTTATTACTTTTTTTACCAATGAGTATGGCATACCTTCCTTCATATATTCAGTAATAACTTTTGAAGTTCCATACAAAATTCTATATAAATAATCTATTTCCCTGGTATTTTGAATTTCTACAATAATTATTTCGCCTTTCGAGTTTTCAATTAGAATATCAACTCTGTTACTCTTATCTGTTTCATTTTCTTTATTTCCTTCTTCTGATAAAAGTGATTTGATTTTTATATCTTCATGAAATAGTTCCGATAAAAAACCTTCCAATATTCCATAATTTGCCTTACTGCGAAGAATCTTTTTTACAGCCCAGTCAAATCTAATATGTGATTTTGTATTTGTTGCCATTGTTTTATCATTAAATTTTATTCAGCAAATTTACGATTTTTTTATCAGTTTTCAAATTTTCACAAAAGTATCTTGTTGGAATTCATTTATTGTAGCTAACGCGGACGCTATACACAAACATAAACAGCAAAGGAAAAGTGTCCTCGCTTATCCTTTGCCGGTGTAACTTCGTAAAGTTTAATTAAACAAATAAACGATTAAACTAATCAACAACAACCCGAACTATTCTGTTATTTTTCATCTTTCGGTTTTTTATCGGAGCCGACATCAATGACCGAGAATCGCACGTAGCGGCGTGGATTTTGTTTTAAATCTTTGACTAAAATATCCAAATCCTTGGCAGCAGCCTCAATATTGTTGTAAAGCGTATCGTTATAAATTAATTGTCCGGCACTGCCTGTTCCCGAATTTATTTTTGATACAATTCCGCCGAACTGGGATATTGCCTTATCTGTATTACGGATAGTTTGCGCAAGATTTGCTTTTGCAAGCGTATCGCTTATGGACGAAAAGTTTTTTAACACATTAGATATTCGTTCATTGTTATTTTTGAGATTCTCGGTTATTGATGCCGTATTTGCGATTATTGCCGACAAGCGCGATTTTTGGTCTGTCATCAAGGTATCGAACGTAAAGGTTGTATGCTCAAGGGTTTGTAATGTGTTACGAACATGTGTAAAACTCTGGCGAAGGTTATTACGTGTTTCATCGTTAAACAATGCTTGCACAGTTACGAGTACAGAATCAAAAGACCCCATCAACTCTTCCGCCTTAAGTTTTATCGGTAATATTTGACGGTTCACCTCATCTTTTAAGCCCTCTTCGAGCAGAGTAGAAAGCGTATCGCCGGAATGTAATAATTTATCCTGTTTCTCGGGAAGGATTATGCGGATACATTTTGTGCCCATAATATCAAGGTCGGCAATTTGTGCCACCGAGCCGACAGGTAGTTTTACGTCTTTGTCTATTGTAAATTCTGCATAAAGTTCTGTCAATGAATTATTTAGCAAATTGACATTGCGCACTTGTCCTATTTTTAAGCCGTTCATATACACCGCGTTCCCGACAGATAAGCCGTTCACATCGTTGTAAATGCCGTAAAAAACTTGTGCCGTAGAAAACAAGTTATTACTTTTCAAATAACTATAGCCCCAAATTGTCATCAGAATTGCGACAATAAATAAGCCTCCTGCTTTTATCATTCGTTTCTTTTCCATCTTATTTTTTTTCTTTTTTCTGAATTTCTAATGCTTGTTTAACAGGGATTTGCGTACCGATATTGAACGCTATAATGTAAGCATCCGGAATCGTACCTCTAATTTCGGTTTGCAATTTTGTAATTTGTTCAAAATCAGAAGTATTACCGACTGTATATCTGTATTTATTTTCAACCTTCGTACGCTCAACCCCTTTGATACCTTTGAAGTTTTGCGGTATGGTTTCTAATTTTTTCGGAGATGAAGCAATCTGAACTTTATAAATTACGGTAGAACTTCCTGTTTCAGTTTTTTTCAAATCCGGAACAACCACTTTAGGGTCATTATCAGGTTGTGTGCCTGTTTTTTTTTCGAGTTCGTTTTTATAGTCGCGAAAGGCTCTGTAAATTGCTGAAGCTATCATAGCTTGCCCGTTGTCGGACATCAAGAATTTCTCTTCTTCTGCATTGGTAATAAAGCCTGTTTCAATGAGAATGCCCGGCATGGTGCAATTCCACAAAACAATCAAACCGGCTTGTCTCACTCCACGGTCGTTTCGTCCGGCTCGGTCATTAAATTGTTTTTGAACTTGAGTTGCCAATCTGATACTTCGTTCCAGATATGCGTTTTGAAAAAGTGTCATAACAATATGTGATTCAGGCGAATCCGGGTCAAACCCGCCATAAGCCGTTTTGTAATCGGATTCCAATTTTACGACTGCATTTTCTCGTTTTACGACCTCCAAATTATCTTCGGCACGGTGCAAACCCATAACATAAGTACTTGTCCCGGAGGCTTTTGTATTTTTGTTTGCGTCCACATGTATCGAAATAAACAAATCAGCTTTATGGCTGTTCGCAACCGCAGAGCGTTCGTCTAATTCAATGAAAACGTCTGTTGTCCGAGTGTATAATACTTCAACATCCGGAAAATTTTGTTTGATGTAAGCACCAAGTTTTAGTGCGATTTTTAGAGTAATATCTTTTTCATAGCAATTTTTGCCCACAGCTCCGGGATCTTTGCCGCCGTGTCCGGCATCTATCACAACTTTTTTGAGCCTGTAAATATCAGGCTTTTGGGCAAATAGTGCTAACGAACAAAAAAATATTACGGTTGTAAAAACTATATTTCTTATGTTTGCGTTCATTTTTTTGAATATCAGATATGAATTTAACGATATTTAAGCAAAAAACATCGCACATCTGTTTAACTTTGCATCGTATTTTGTGAAACGAATTTTGAACAAAAATAATACATATATTTTGAACAAAAGATTTTTTTGGATAAAGTCTTTTTTATTGACTGTATCATTCACGCTCCTCCTGTCAGGATTTCTGAAATCTCAAGTTATTGTACCACGAACCGATACCTTGTCTGTCAGGAACTTAACCCCCAAAGACAGCCTGCCGAACGATACTATTGTGAAATCAAATCCGTTTGTATCAAGCGAAGCTGTTGAAGAGATTGTTGAATACCAATGTTCAGATTCCATGATGTTTTCCATGAAAGACGGGCAAATGTTCATGTACGGCAAAGGCGAAATCGTAACGGAAGGAAAAAAAATACAGGCTGATTATATAGATATTGAAACAAAATCGAACACTTTTTTTGCTAAAGGACAAATTGACAGTCTCGGTAATATTGTCGGTAAACCATATTTTGAAGACGGCGATGAAAATTTTAATGCCGATAGTATGAAGTATAATTTTAAGACCGAAAAAGGCTTAGTCAGCGGTGTTAAAACAAAATATGACGACGGATTTATACACGGTGAAAAAACCAAACGACAACCAAACAAAGAGATACATATCGGAAACGGCAAATATACCACCTGTGATTTAGACCATCCTCACTTTTATTTTCATCTCAAACAAGCAAAGGTCATTCCCGACAGTAAAACCGTTACCGGTCCGTTATGGTTGGTTATTGCCGATATTCCCTTGCGCTTTATCGGGTTACCGTTCGGGTATATCCCTCGCCCCAAACATGACTCATCGGGTTTTTTGATGCCTGAATACGGCGAAGAGAACAGACGCGGATTTTATTTACGAAACGGCGGCTATTATTTTGCAATTTCCGACTATTTGAACACAGCCTTTCGCGGCGAATATTACTCGCTCGGAAGTTGGGGGCTGAGCAACCAGACAAATTTTAAACGTATCTACAAATACAGCGGAACTTTAGATGTGCGCTACAACAGAACTTTGGAAAACGAAAAAGAAACGCCAAATTTTCGAGATATTCAAACATTTTGGGTAACAGGTAATTACACCCAAGACCCCAAAGCAAATCCATATCAGACTTTTTCGGCAAACTTAAACTTCGGTTCATCAAAAGATGTTCAAATAAATTCTGTAAATATCAATCAGTATGCCAACAATACCAAATCATCAAGCATATCGTATCGCCGCAGCAAACCGGGCGGGCGCTATAATTTAACGGCAAATATCAACGCTACCCAAAACACATCTACCTATCAAACCAATCTCAGTTTACCGGTGATTGCAGTAAATATGAACCGCTGGCAGCCGGGAAAAAATGTAACCGGGAAAAATAAATCATGGCTAAAAAATTTCAGTATAGGGTTTAACACAAACTTTAAAAATGATGTAAATATAGCTGATTCACTGTTATTTACAAAAGAAGCATTATACGAAATGCGCAACGGGTTGCAATATTCCGCACCCGTATCCACGTCTTTCAAAATATTAAAATATTTGAGCGTTTCGCCTTCGTTCAGTTACTCGGGACGGCTTTACACAAACTATGTTGAAAAAAGAGCCGCCTATATCCCAAATTCATCCGGACAACTAACCAAAGTTGTTGCAGTAGATACTTTACAAGGTCTGAGGCATCCGTTCGATTTTGGTGTTTCAGTTCCGCTTTCTACCAAAATTTTTGGTATTTACAAAGGCAAGGGTAAACACCAATCAGCTTTGCGCCACGTCATTACACCAAGTGTAGGCTATAGTTGGCGACCGGATTTCTCGGAAGAAAAATGGGGTTATTATTCATATTATCAAGAAGATAAAGACCCGAAATCACTGTATTCATACTACGATATCGGGGTGTACGGAAAACCCGCAGCCGGCAAATCCGGTTCGGTCAATTTTAGTCTCGGAAATAATTTTGAACTCAAAACCAAAACCAAACGAGATACCGCCGAAGAAAGTTTCACAAAAATTAAACTTATTGACAACCTAAATGCAAACATGTCCTACAACCTTGCAGCCGACAGTATGAATTGGTCAATGCTGTCTGTCAGCGGAAATACCAGACTGTTTGAGCTGATAAGCATAACTTACGGTTCGAGTTACGACCCGTATGCACGCGATACCACCGGAGCGCGCGTGAATGTTTTGGAGTGGGAAGCAAACCGCAAAATTGCCCGTTTGAGCAATATGCGTTTCGGAGTAAATGCGACATTTCAATCCAAAAAGAAAGCAGGAGATGCAAAAGCATTAAAAAAAATGCCGCCAACGGGCAACGGATTAAGCCCCTCGGCAACGGCAGGCATCGCGAGTTTATATCCTTACCCGGATATCGATTATGCGGATTTTGATGTCCCTTGGAGCTTAGGTTTCGGGTACACATTCAACGTTACTAACCAATTTGATGCTGATTTACAGGAATATATGCTAAAACCGTCACAAACATTAAATGTAAACGCAACCCTAAGCCTGACAAAAAATTGGAATCTGACTGCACGTGCCGACTACGATTTTAAAGCCCGCGAACTTGCACATACAAGTCTTTCTGTTTATCGAGATTTACATTGTTGGGAAATGAGTTTTACGGCAATTCCGTTCGGTTATTTGCGAAGTTACACCTTTAAAATCAATATCAAATCTGCCACATTTAAAGGCATGGAGTACAAAAAAGAAAAAAGCTGGCAGGATAATTTGTAATTCAATGGCGTTTAGTTAATTCGACTTTACGAAGTTAAAGATTTCGGCAAAGTT
>DYOJ01000813.1 GCA_020720705.1 Acetofilamentum sp. | reverse complement strand
GAATATAATTGACATAAAATCAAGTATTTATACGTTTTCTTACAGACACTAAATAAGTAACTGACAATGAAAAGACCGGAAGATTTCGCTTTAAATGTTATAATTTATTGAATATCATTGACATACATTATTTTTTCGTTCAAGACATAACTGTTATTTTTTGTATATTAATTAGACTTTACGGAGTTAGGTCGGCAAAAGAAAAGCGTGGACACTTTTCGCATTTTCTGTTTGCGTTTAGCGTCCGCGCAAACTTTTATACGCACAAACTTTGCGGTAATCTTTAACTTCGTAAAGTAAAATTATACTCAAAAACGATACAACCGTCTGTAAATTAAGTTTTTATTAAAAATTTGTAATTTCACAATATTTATACCCAAATAAGAAAATGGCAACAGCACTATTAGTTATTGACCCTCAAAATTCATTTTGCAATCCGGGTGATGCCCAAGGCAACAGTCGCGGTTCACTGTACGTAGAAGGTGCGGATTCCGACATGTTGCGACTTGCAGCTTGGATATCAGAGAACAAGTATGATATTGATTCATTGTATTTTACAATGGATTGGCATCATCCGAACGATATTGCACATCCGGGCTTTTGGCAAAATGCCGAAGGGAGTGCCCCTGCACCGTTTACTCAAATTACCGCAAAAGATGTGAGCACAGGGAAATGGATTCCGAGATTCGAACCCGAACGCACGCTCGAATATCTCCAAGCCCTTGAAGCCCAAAACGAATATCCGCACTTGATTTGGCCCCCTCACTGCATCATCGGTTCGGAAGGAGCAGCAGTGTATAGTCCTGTCATGCAAGCATTTGAAGAATGGGCAGCACTCGGAAATTTTTATAATGCCGTTACAAAAGGTGAGTACCCGTTATCGGAACATTTCGGTGCGTTTAAAGCCCAAATTCCGGATTCCGAAATTCCGGAAACTGAGTTGAACGAAGAATTGTTGGACGAATTGAATGATTTTGACACAATTTATATTGCCGGCGAAGCGCGCTCGCATTGTGTGGCGAACAGTATTAAACAAATTCTGGATTCGGCAGAATATCTTGCCGAAAAAATAATTATTTTGGAGGACACCATGTCGAACGTTTCAGGTTTTGAAACCCTTGCCGACCCTATTTTCAAACGAGCCAAAGCTGCCGGAGTCAGGTTTACCACCACAAAAACCAAAATTATTGATGCCGAATAAATTT
>DYOJ01000144.1 GCA_020720705.1 Acetofilamentum sp. | reverse complement strand
GTATCCACTCAATATAGTATGGTAAATTTAGCTTTGTCAAAGTTTTATAAATTTATATACTCTTAAAATTCAATATGTTACGATTTTATAAACACAACTTTGGCAAAATTCTATCATACTTTTTTGAGTGGATATGTAGAATTAATGTAATATTTTGAATATTAGTTCTTTCAGCAAATCTCCCTGCGTTTCTGATACACTGCCCAAACCTTTCGATTTCATATCATATTCGCGTAAAACGGAGATAATTTGAACTGTTTTTGCTCGGTTATAGCGTTTGGCGGCAGATTCGTAATCTTTGACAAAAAACGGATTAATTTTCAATTCGGAAGCCACATTGTTTTTACTCTTATCCTTCATAAAATGATAGGCTAATATCTTGGTAAAGAAGAAATACAGCGAGGTTATGGTAAGAATAAGCGGATGTTCTTTCGAGTTGCGTGCAAAATAATCTGCTATTCGATTTGCTTTTAGAACATCTTTTTCGGCAAGTGCATTTTGCAACTCAAAAGTGTTAAAATCTTTGCTGATACCGATATTCTCCTCAATATGCTTGGGGGTGATTTCGGTTCCGGGTTCAAGCGAAATACACAACTTGTCAAGTTCGTTGGCTATTTTGTTTAAATCCGTTCCTAAAAAATCGGTTAATAACTGGCTTGCAACAGCACTTACTTTGTATTTTCGTTCGGCAAGATAGCTGTTTATCCATTTGGGAACTTGGTTGTCGTATAGTTTTTTGGATTCAAACACGACGCCGTTTTTTTCAATCGCTTTGTAAAGTTTTTTTGTTTTCGGATAGGTTTTGTATTTATGATTAAGCACTAAAACCGTTGATTTCGAGGGTTTTTCGGCATAATACATCAAATCGTCTAATTTTTTTGTATCCTGTGCTTCTTTAATTATCACAACTTGGTGGGTAGCCATCATGGGGTAGCGGCGCGCGGCATTGTCAATGTCGGATGCCGAGATGTCCTTTCCGTATAAGACCGTGAAATTGAATGTTTTTTCATCTTCGGTAAGTACGGTTTCCGCAATAAAACTCGAAATTTTATCCAAATAATACGGCTCGTCTCCGTGCAGTAAATATATCGGCTTAAATATTCGATTCCTAATGTCGTTTATGATTTGTTCAAATGTCATGTTAAAAGGGAAAAAGCAGATTTAAGACAGGATTTAAGCAGGCATATAAAAAAAAGAAATTGTATGAGTCCGCTTAGATAAGTATTTTTTAACAAAATTTTATAAATGATACAATTACAATAAGTTACAATAACATAAATTCGTAATAATTCGTGAATTAGTGGTCAATTTCGACTTTTCGGAGTGGACTCTTGTATATGATTATCAATTATTTATAAGATTGCTATGCATAAACAAATTCTTTGACTTTTTCGGTAGCAGGTTCTAATCCAAAAACAGTGAAAAAATCGAGTTTGACTAAAATATTCAAATAAAAAGCTATTGGCAATTCAAAACTTTTGACATTAATTAATCCAATCTTCGCCAAAGTTTCAGATATGATACTGAAATATTCCGATTGATAATCGCTTTCAATCATCACATTTTCAGCCCATTCAGCTAATTCATCAGAAGTTATTTTACGATTTAGATATTCTAATATTTTTTTTGCTAAAAGTTCTTTTGTTATTTTCATTTTCTATACGGATTGTATGTCATTACTCCTATTTATACAAACTATAAAAGGATTATAATTTTATGCCCTTTATCAATTGGAAATTTTTCGTGAATTTCAAGAAGATTCCCATGTTTATCAAATATTTTCTGTACGAATGAAATCGTTTGTTCGTCTTTATCTACAGTTTTTTCATATCTTGCTTTTTTGCCGCTATTATCACCGGCTTCTATTTCTTTCCAATAGATACGTCCGCCGTTTCCCAACTCATTCATGTTTGGATATTCTTTTTCGTTGTCTTTTTGTTTCTTTTTTGACATATATGTCTCAACTATTAGAATTTTTCCTTAGAATTTATAATTATTCATTCAAGATACAAATTTACGAATTTTAAATAGAAATATCAATCGGTTCTATCTCATTATCACTCAGCATTGTATTTTTTACAATAAATGTTATTTTTATTATACGATAGTACGTTAATATTTTATGTAAGATATTGAATTATTGTAAATCTGTTGTAACTAATTGGAATTAAGCAATTTGAATCTAATGCCTAACCTCTGAAATCTAATATCTGACGAAGTATTGTAATCACTACGTTTCGGAAACGAATACAGATTATTATACGGACAAAGGTAAAAAAAAATCACAATATAGAATTGAATTAGTTAAATTTCAATAATTTTGTAAACCGAAAACCGTTTTACATACTATTTTAGCTTATACGGAGTTATTTTATCGGATACTTTTTTTTATTCATTAAGTCAGTTTACAATATGTTATATCGTAAAATTTTGATTTTCAGCATACTGTTGTTTTTTACAATTGATTTGGCTTGGGCACAAAATCCGAAACCGCGCGTTCAAAATTTACGTAACTACGACCATGATAATTTTCATCTCGGTTACACAATCGGCTTAAACAGCGGCGATTTCAGTATCAGAAACTCCGACTTGTTTTTTAATCAAGATATGAGTGTTTACAGCGTTGAGGCTCGCCAGAGTGTCGGTTTTCAGTTCGGAGCAATTTCAAATGTGCACTTGGGAACAAATTTCGATTTGCGTCTTTTACTATACGCAAGTTTTAATCAGCGAGATTTGGAATATACCATTTTAAAAATATATGAAGAAGAATCGCCTGTATTTGAGACCTATACCATGCCGATATCTTCTACATTTATTGAGCTTCCGTTGTCTTTGAAATACAAATCAACACGTATCAACAATTATCGGGTGTATGTGCTGGGCGGTATAAACCCCAAAATTGACCCGGTTCATATCCTTAAAAAAGAATACGTGGACAACGAACGGTATCGGATTCGATTGAAACCTTACGATTTTCTTGCCGAAGTGGGTATCGGGTTGGATTTATACACCACCTATTTTAAATTTTCGCCTGAAATAAAATTTGGGGTCGGGCTTATGGATGTCATGGAAAACGATAATACAGTTTACACACAATCAGCACAATACATGAAAAGCCGAATGTTGATGGTTTCGTTCCATTTTGAATAATCAGTGTTTATAAGAAAGCCTGTAAATATTTGATATTATGTAATTTATCGTCATTCTTTCAATCGAAAGTATGTCATTTAGTTGTCATTCAATTGTCAAAAAGTAGTCATTTATCGTTTCGTTTTAGTTTCAATCGAATTTCTACTGAATTTCTTAAAACATTCGGAACGAAATTTCGCAATATCGTAAAGAATTTCAACATGTTATGAGTTTTCTTACAAGCACTATTTAATGAAATTTACTTGCCAAGAACTATCGCCGTCAGAGTTCCGGAATATATTTTCGTAATACGGAGAGTAAGGTTTTGTGAACAATCGGTTTTGCAAGTGTGTCGTCAAATAAGGTTTTATTGTCGCGCATCTCGGCTTGATTGGTATAAGCTGAGATTGCAATGATATGTTTATCGGGATACTTCTCCCGAATGATGCGAGCGGCTGTTTTTCCGTCCATTTCAGGCATTTTTATATCCATGATTATTAAAGAAATATTCGATTTTTTCTCGAGTAATTCAATCGCTTGTTTGCCTGTTTTAGCATGTAGGACTTGCATATTTGTTTTGCTCAACAACTCCTCGAGCAACATGAAATTGTAAACCTCGTCTTCGGCAATCAAAACGGTTTGCAGATGCTCCGGAGTGTTTTTAATTTCGGAAGATACCGGTTCGTAATCTATTGTAAAATAGAATGTTGTGCATCTGTCCGGTTCGGATTCGAGCCAAATATCCCCTCCGAGTAATTCAACATAGCCCTTACAAATTGAGAGACCTAAGCCTGTCCCGCCGTAAGTTGCACCAATTTCTTCGTCGGCATGTGTAAAACGCTCAAAGATACGCCGATGTGCCGATACGACAATTCCGATGCCTGTATCTTTTACAAAAAATCGTAATTGTTCCTTGTTGTTTACCGTAATTTTTTCGTATCCGTATGAAATTTGCCCCGTGAATGTAAATTTTAGCGAGTTTGTGATGAGGTTTGTCAGAATTTGTGTCAATTTACTTCTGTCTGCAAATACCTCGGAGTTTATATCGGATAGACCTTTGTGGATGTACAGTAAGATGTTTTTGTCCGCCGCTTGTGCACTAAATGTTGTCAGCAATTCGACAAGTAAATTATTGATATTGACCGAATGTATGTTTATCTGCACTTGCTTGGTCTCTATGTTTGATATCGTCAATACGTCTTCGATAATGCTGAGCAATTGTCGTGTGCTGTTTTGGATAATTGTAATGTAGTTTTGTTTTTTATCGTCGGATAGGTTTTGGTGTTGCAATAATTGAGCAAATCCGCTGATGGCGTTCATTGGTGTTCGGATTTCATGCGAAACATTTTGCAGGAAGGCTGTTTTGAGTTTATCGCTCTCTTCGGCTTTTAGTTTTGCTTTTTGGAGTTCAACCTCTGTCAATTTTTGTTCGGTAATATCTGCTACCGAGCCGAACGAGCGTGTAGCTTTTCCTGTTTCGTCAAAATCCGATTCGCAACGTTCTACGACATATTTTGTTTGTCCGTCCGGTAACACAATACGATGCTCAATCATATAGGTTGCTTGATTTTTCAAGTGGTTCTGATAGGCAGAGTTTACCAATTCGCGGTCGTCAGGGTGAATATAGTTCAGAAAAGCCTCATAAGTGGCACCAAACTCCTGCGGATTAGCTCCGAAAATTCGATATATTTCATCAGACCACAAAAGCGTGTTTTCTGATAAATTTAATTCCCAATGTCCCATTTTTGACAGGCGTTGGGCTTCTTTCAATCGCAACTGGCTGCTCAATAATTCATCTTTGGCACGCAAGAGTTCTTCAATCGAAGATTTGTATTCTTCATTCAGGGCTAAGTATTCTTTATTTTGTTTTTTTAGAAAATCCTCAAACTCAACTTGTTTTGAAATATCTTTAACATACGCAATGTATTCATTTTCAGATAATTTCAAGCCGTCTAAAAGTATCGGTAATTGTTCACCGTTCTTCTTGATGAGTGTTGTTTTAAAATCGTGTGTTTCACCGAATTGTTTTAAATCAATAAAATTTTGATAATCTGTTTCACGATTTTCAGGAGGCAGTATTTCATGTATAGATTTCAGTAGCAACTCTGCAGAGCTATAACCCAACATATCTGATGCCGAGGGGTTTACATAAGAATAATGACCGTTCTCGTCAGCAAGAAATATTGCAACGGGGGCAGAATTGACAAACGTATAGAACCTATCCTGAGCAGAAACCAAAGAATCGTGTAATTGTTTTAATTCTTGAAAGTTTTTTTGGTCGGATATATCTCGAGCACTTGTTCGGGTACCGAAAAAAGTGCCCTTGTCATACACCGGTACAGCGTTGAGGTTGATAGTCCGAATAATATCATCCTTCCTGATAATTCTAAATTCTAAATCGTAAACAGGTTCACAATTAATTGATTTTTTTATGGATTGTGCTGTTTTGTCCCAATCGTCCGGATGCACAATATCTCGTTCGGTAATTGAGCCGTTTAGTATATCTATTGATTTATAACCTGTTATGGTTTCAAATGCTTCATTTACAAATATAATTCGTCCGGTGCTGTCTCGTAAAATCTCCCAATCGGATGTTTTATTTGCAATGAGTTTATAAAAAACAGCTTCGTTTTCTGCTTTTTGTAATGCCGTTTTGAGTTGTTCTATCTCGGCGTTTGTTTTTGAAAGTTCCAATTCAGGCGGGTTCATAATACCATTTTTCAGAAATCAAAGATACATAATAATTGTTGAAATATCAAAAAAGAATGTTGAAATCTAACATTTATGCGACCAAAAGTATGTTTTCATAGATTTTTCAATTATTGTTATATTAGATTTTAGACATCAGATTACAGACAACAGACTCTAAAATAATGTAAATCTAGAATGTTTATTGTTTACGGTTTAAGGTTGAGAGTTTAATTTTGCACAAGTAATAGATTAACAGTTGATTAATGTATATCTCAACCTATCCCCGATAAAGGTATATATTTCAGAAGTCAATTATGTAATTTTTTATTCGGTTTAACCTATTTTATTCATAAAAATACGATAATACGCTGAAAAACTTTGTGTTACTTTGTGCTTACACTTTGCGTAACTTTGTGATACCGTTTTTTTTGTAAAACAAAGTATTAC
>DYOJ01000143.1 GCA_020720705.1 Acetofilamentum sp. | reverse complement strand
TACTCACTACTCACTACTCACTACTCACTACTCACTACTCACTACTCACTACTCATTACTCACTACTCACTACTCACTACTCATTACTAATTACGAACCATGACACGTATAATCTCCATAAGTAACCACAAGGGCGGGGTAGCCAAAACAACCTCAGCCGTAAACATCGGTGCGGGCATTGCCAATTTGGGCAAACGTGTATTGATGATTGACATGGATCCGCAAGCAAATCTTACGGTAAGTTTGGGCGTAAATATGCCTGAAACAACTATTTACGAAGCACTAAGAGGCGAATCGGAACTAAAACCGATTGAAGTTTACAAAAATTTTTACATTATCCCGTCCACATTAGACCTGTCCGGTGCCGAAATGGAGCTAAGCTCCGAAGCCGGCAGAGAATTTATCCTCAAAGAACTGTTGGAACCGATAAAAGCAAATTTCGACTACATTCTGATAGATTGTCCGCCCTCGCTCGGCTTACTGACAATCAATGCTTTTACGGCATCCGACGAAGTATTTATTCCCATACAACCACACTATTTGGCAATAAAAGGTTTAACAAAAATATTGGAAGTCGTAAATAAAATAAAAAAACGGATAAACAGGAAGATTGAAATTACAGGCGTTTTTGTAACCTTATTTGATAAGCGAAAAATATTGCACAAGGATGTTTATGAAACCATTGAAGGCTATTTTGGAGAGCGTGTTTTCAAAGCCCGTATTCGTGAAAACATCGCCCTTGCGGAAGCTCCCAGCAACGGACTTGATATTTTCCGATATGCACGCGACAGCAACGGGGCGTTCGACTACGGCAAACTTGCTAAGGAAGTGATTGATATGGAAGATACGATAATTAAATCTAAACATGAATAACAAAAGTATGTTTTACTGTTTAAGGTTGAATGTCTAAATTCGTTGAAATAAGAATCAAGCATAATTCACTATAATTCAACACGATAATAAGAGTTCAAACTACTAACTACTAACTACTATTATTTCGGTCAATCCCAAATGTGTAAACCTCAATTTGATGAAATTTAAGCTAAAAATTCGTGATAAGTTATTGCTCTACATTTTAGGAACTTCTGTAGCAATCTATGTCATAGCATTTTCGTACATCTTCAATATCATGGTTCGAGATGCACGCTCAAATGCTATTGACCTTACCGACCAACTCGCCGAAAAATACGCATCGGTAGCAGCTTCTGAATTAAATCAAGATGTTGCAGTTGCTCGCAGTATTATGAGTTCACATACCAAATATCCCGATGTAAACCCCGAAGAGCGCGAGCGTTTTTTTGACCCTATTTTAGACCTCACTTTGCGAAATTATCCCAAATATATGTCGGTTTGGACAACGTGGGAGTTGAACAGCTTAGACGAAACCTATCAAAAAAAGTACGGACGCTCACGTGTTGCCTATTACCGACAAAGCGGAATGTTAAGCAAACGTGTTGATACTGTGGATACAGACGGCGACAAAGTCGGCAGCTTATACTATAGCATAAAAGTAAGTCCGAAAGAAGTGCTCATGAATCCCTACTACGATAATTACACCGGAAGGGAAGGTGATGATATTTTGATGGCTTCGGTAGTCGTGCCTATGTTCGTTCGCGGAAGTTTTGCTGGTATCGCCGGAATTGACGTTGCCTTGGAACGGTTCCAATATCTGGCAAAGGAAATGGCAAAAATTGAAGGCTCTCATGCTTTCTTCATTTCAAATAACGGAAATTTTGTTGCTTTTAGCGACCGTAACGAACTGATAAATAAACCCATGTCCGATTATTTCGGTGCTGAAACCGACAAACACAAACTGCTGACCAAAGTAGCAGGCGGGCATAGTTACGCTTTCACTCTCGAAACCGGCGGAAGCGAATATTATGTAAAGCTATTACCATTTGCAATAGGAGAATCTAAAACGCCTTGGTCGGTAGGTATTTTAATTCCGATGGACGAAATAATGAAAAAAGTAAGAACATCAAGCCTTACATTTTTTATCGGTTCAATTCTCGGACTACTTTTTATGCTTTATACAGTTATTTCTTTTTCAAAAATAATTACGAAACCGTTGAACGATACCATTCATGTCATTGAACGTTTGGCAAAGGGTGATATTGATAAAAGTATGGAAATGTCGGTCAAAGGACACGACGAAATTTCCGATATGCGTTCTGCATTAAACAATCTTATCGAACATTTGAACAGAACTTCAGGCTTTGCTCTCGAAATCGGGAAAGGAAATCTTGACTTTTCATACAACAAGCAAAGTGTATCCGACACGCTCGGTAATGCTCTTATTGAAATGCGTGAAAATCTGAAACGAGCTGAATTTGAACGAAATGAGCGCGAACTCATTGACAAACGAAATACGTGGGCTACGGGAGGTCAAGCAAAATTTGCAGATATTCTCCGAAAATATTCTGACAGTATTGACGAACTTGCTTATGAGATTATCAGCGAGTTGGTTAAATATCTTAATGCAAATCAGGGCGGTCTGTTTATCCTAACAACCGACTCCGAGACTCATGAACGCCACATTGACCTTATCGGCAGTTATGCCTATAACCGGCGAAAAATGCTCCAAAAACGTATTCCTTACGGCGTAGGCTTAGTCGGCAGATGTATTCAGGAAGCCGAAACCATACACTTAACTCAAGTGCCCGAAGAATATGTAAATATCACGTCCGGCTTAGGGGACGGAACTCCAAATCGTCTGCTTATTGTTCCGCTGATATTTAACAAAGAGGTTTTTGGTGCTATCGAAATTGCTTCGTTTACCGAAATCCAACCTTATCAAATTGAATTTCTCGAACGCATCGGAGAAAGTATCGCTTCAACCATTTCAATGGTTAATATCAACCTGCGTACGGCTCGACTTTTGAAGGAAACTAAATTGAAATCGGAACAAATGGCTTCGCAAGAAGAAGAAATCAGACAAAATATGGAGGAGATGAAATCTTCTCAAGAAGAAATGACCAAGAAAATTGCGGATTATACGTCTGTCATTCAGTCCATAAAAGAAATTTCATACATCACGGAATTTGATTTGAACGGCAGAATTATTGACATAAATTCCAGATTTTTACAATTACTACGTAAATCTCGCTCGGAAATTATAGGAAAGTACCAGGGGAGTTTTAGCACGGAACATCTTAATATTGAAGATTTTAATGAATTTTGGGACAAATTGCGTTCCGGTACTTTTAAACGTTACGACCAAGAAATAACAATCGAAGGGCAAAAATTAAAACTTTCAAGTGTTTATGCTCCCGTTAAAGATACAGAAGGAAAAGTCTATAAAGTTATAAGTTTGACTAATGTAATTGAATAATAAAAAATGGCAAAAAAAACATTCAAAGGCGGTTTAGACAGCTTGCTGTCGTCTGCTGAAGTTGATGAGATTGTTCAAAATCACGAACCTGAATTAAAGCCACAGATTGAAATTGAACTTTCGGACGAACAAAAACATTGGCTGTATTTAAAAATTGAACGTTTGCAAAAAGAATTAAAACTTTGGAGAACGGGTGAACTTACTCCGCAACGTTTCACCGATTCTCTCAAACAACACGGATATACATACAATATTCAAACAAACGAAATAGAATAATGAACCTTTTTTTAAAGGTATTTCGCAAATACTTAACCGAACTGATAAACCGCTTTCGGATTTTGCATATTTCAACAAAAATTTCGGAACATTGGTTGAAATTTGAAAATAAACTTAATTCATATCCGAAGATAAATTTTGGTTACAAACTTGTAAAAACATTCGTTTCAAGACAAAAAATTGTCATCGCGATACAAGTCATCCTTTGGACATTTTATTGGTTCAGTTTACCAAATCCTTTGTTTGATACACCTTTGTGTACAGTTCTCACTGATTCTAAAAACGAATTACTTGGTGCTCATATCGCCACAGACGGGCAATATCGTTTCCCCGAAACCCAAAATGTACCCGAGAAGTTTGCTCAAAGTATTGTTACATTTGAGGACAAACGCTTTTTTTCTCACATCGGTATTGACCTTAAAGCCTTAGCTCGTGCCGTAAAACAAAATGTAAATTCCGACGAAGTCAAAAGCGGAGGCAGCACTTTATCTATGCAAGTAATTCGATTATCCCGAAAAAACAAAAGTCGTACATATTTTGAAAAATTCATCGAACTTATCCTTGCAACTCGCCTCGAAATTCGCTATTCAAAAACCGAAATATTAAAACTCTACGCTTCTTACGCCCCTTTTGGCGGAAATGTTGTCGGAATTGATGCCGCTTCGTGGCGATATTTCGGAATTTCGGCTGATAAACTCACTTGGGCACAATCTGCAACTTTGGCTGTTTTGCCCAACAGCCCGGCTATGATACATCCCGGAAAAAACAGACAAAATCTCCTCAAAAAACGAGACCGCTTACTTCATAAATTATACGAAACCGGCAAAATAGATGCCGAAACTTTGGAACTTGCTCTCGAAGAATATTTGCCCGACAACCCGACTCCTTTTCCGAACGATGCCGTACATTTGTTGGAAAAGTTAAGAGCCGAAAGTTCAGACGCTGCTGTTCATAAATCCACGCTTATAGCTGATTATCAACGCAAAACAAACTCAATCGTTCTACAACATCATAAACGCCTGAAAGAAAATTCAATCAATAATTTAGCAGCAATCATTTTAGACACTCAAACAGGGGAAGTGCTGGCTTATGTCGGTAATTTAACCGATTTTTATGACCAAACAGACGGGAATTTTGTTGATGTTATCCAAGCAGAGCGGAGCACCGGGAGTATTTTGAAACCGTTTTTATACGCATCCATGTTGAGCGACGGAGAACTGCTCCCAAAAACACTTGTGTATGATATTCCGACACGTTTCGGAAGTTTCTCGCCTAAAAATTACAATCGAGGATATGACGGTGCAGTAACTGCCGACCGCGCACTTGCACGCTCCTTAAATATTCCAGCAGCTCGGATGTTACGCGATTACGGTATCGGAAAATTTTATAGAAAACTCGAGCAAGCCGGACTTACATCGCTACACAATCATGCCCGACATTACGGACTTTCACTCGTTTTGGGCGGATGCGAAGCCAAACTTTGGGAACTTACGGCAATGTATGCCTCGATGGCTCGAAGCCTCAACAATTACAAAGCTCGCGGAAATAAATATATGACTTCTGATTATAGAATGCCTACTATTATTGCAGATAAAAACAAAAAAAACGACAAAGAAGAATGGACAAACTATGAGGATTTTTCCGATTTTGACGCGTCAGCCTTATGGTTCATGTTCAAAGCAATGCTCGAAGTTGAGCGACCTGATGCCGGTTCTAATTGGGAGCGATTTTCTTCTTCCGAACCTATTGCTTGGAAAACAGGAACAAGTTTCGGATTTCGAGATGCTTGGGCTATCGGAGTAACTCCTCGCTACACTGTCGGGGTTTGGGCAGGAAATGCGGATGGCGAAGGACGACCGGGGCTTGTCGGGGTATTTGCTGCGGCTCCTGTTTTGTTCGATATTTTTTCATTCTTGCCGGATTCTGACTCTTGGTTTCCGTTCCCGGCTGCCGACATGAGAGAAACCGACATCTGCCAACTCAGCGGATATATTGCCGGAGCCAATTGCCCGGACACCAAACGCACAGCCATACCCGCATCCGGGCTAAACACCGATGTTTGCCCTTATCACAAAATCATACACTTAGATGCAAATCGGGAATTTCGAGTTCACGCCGGATGCGAATCCACAGACAATATCCGGTCCGAAGCATGGTTTGTGCTTCCGCCTTCTGTTGAAAATCATTACAAAACAAAACATGCGTCTTACCGTTTTTTGCCGCCGTACCGTCCGGACTGCGAACCCGAAGGCGACCGTTCCGGAACAGACATGGAACTGCTGTATCCGCATGACAACCTCAAACTCTATCTACCTGTTGAAATAGACGGAACGCAAGGTAAAACTGTTTTTGAAGCTGCGCATCGCAGAGCATCCGCACATATTTTTTGGTATATTGATGATAAACTGATTGCCGAAACCCATAACATCCACAGCATTGAACTGCGCCCGAATAAAGGTATCCATACCCTAACGCTCACAGACGAGCTTGGTGAAACTCTTTCAAAAACCTTTGAAGTGTTAAACGAAACAAATAACTAAAATCGGAAATAAACATTTTTTTTTCTGATTGAAATATTCTGTTTATTATTGCGTTTCAATACAAATAAAAACTATAATTCTACTTTATGAAGTTATGCCGGCAAAAGAAAAGCGTGGACGCTTATTGCATTTTCTATTTGCG
>DYOJ01000812.1 GCA_020720705.1 Acetofilamentum sp. | reverse complement strand
TTCCATCGTCCGATAGGACATGGAAACGTCAGAAGAGACTTGACATGACACTAGTCTGTGCAAAGCCGCCCACGTTTTAACCAATTTTTTTGCAGTTTTAGGTAAATTCCCTTCAATTAAATTTCCGGTTTCAATTTCGAACAATCCGTTGAAATCACCGTATCGTGCATGAAAATGCGGAGGATTATGGTCGTTAAAATTCAAAGTAATAAATATTCCAAAAAAACGGCTTATTTCGGGCATAACTTTCTTTTTTTACAGTTGGATATTAAAAACAGTTTCAATGGCGCGGCGAAATTCGATTAAATCGTGTTTTGATTTCGGATGACTCAGCCACTTTTCAAACGATTCAACGCCACTTTCTGAAAATAAATCTTTGATGAGTTCGATTTTGTTTTGCCTGTCGTTGATTAAGCCGATATTATTTAAGTCGAGTAATTCGATTAAATTATTTGCCGAACTATCATCGGAATTACAGACATACGTACCTGTTTCAATTTCGTAACGAACACGAATTTCCAAATGTTCATCTGTCGGATGCAAAATCGGCTGATATTTCGCCCATTTATCCGATTTTTTGTTGTTCCACTTATGGCTTACTGCGAACCAATTCGTGTAACTGTCGTTATTTATATTTATTAAATTAGGATTAAAATGTTCAATATCAACAGAATAAGTAGCTGATATTTTAGCTTCCGTGTATGCACAATATCCGTCTTGTTCGGTTTCCAGTACAGAGCGAATTTTTTGCGCATCTTTCGGATACACCCATTTATTTGTGAGAATTTCGGAATTGTTATTTTTTAAAATTCTTTTCATAAATCGCAAAATTGTAATCCGAACCTATTTGTAAATATTTGTTTATCAATTCCGTTTTTTTATCTTCATCGGTTTCTTTTTCTATTTGTCGGCGCGTTTCTATAAACTCTTTCCACATCGCTTCGCCTTTATCGGAAAGCACGGTGCGCATACCGAAGTCTTTGAGCAACAAATCGTTAGGGTCGTCGCCTTCGGGGGCAATGCCGCGCTTGGCACGCACGTATCCGTCGTCGAATTGTAAAATCACGCGCTCACAAGGTTCAAATTGCGAAGCAATCAGCGGGCTGTGTGTGGCAAAAAAGAACTGCGCATCGGCAGCCAAATCGGTGTAATATTTTATTAAATTCCGTTGAACGTCCGGAAATAACGAGCGTTCGGGTTCGTCGAAAAA
>DYOJ01000142.1 GCA_020720705.1 Acetofilamentum sp. | reverse complement strand
TTTCGATTGGTCGAAGTCCATCGAACCGGTCGGCATTAAACCGTTTCAAAGGTCTGCGACCTTATGTAAGGTTCTTAACTAAACGATATTGTATCGTATTCAGTAAAGCTATTTTCAGGAAAAGGCAGAAAAAGAATAGGGTTTATCGTTTATTAGTTTAGAAACTATCATCGGTGAAGATTTTTTTAGTCTCGTATAAACTTATAAACGAAAAACCCTTTTGTAACTTTATGTCGTAAAAGCTCAACTTTAGGTCTTACGACTTATCGTCGTCCGATTTTTTCTTTCGGGATGACGGCTTCTTAACCGGAGTCTTGGGAGTATCCTCAGATTTTTTGCTTGTTTTTGCATCGGATTTCTTCGAGGTCTCCGCTTTTTTTGGGGCGGGTGTTACTGATTTTGCTGATTTTCCGCTTGTTGTGCGTTTGGTCGCGCTCGATTTTTCCTCAATTGCCGGTACCTTTGCTTTTGTTTTTTCTATCACGGGATATTCCGGTTTCGTATGTTCGATTGCAATCGGTTTTTGCAATTTGACTTTCAATTCTTTCAATTTTTCTTCATATTCCTTGATAAGCGTTTCAATACCCGGTTTGCTGTTGTTAAGGAAATAATCGTAAGCATCTTCAACACGGATTGCAAAATCGCTCAAAATATTCATGTAATTGATAAAGGCATGGAAAGGAGACGAGTACGGATTAAAATAACTGTGCACCATCCCGTCTGACATTACTTTTGTGCTCATGTAGTAAAAATGGTCGCTGGTTTGCAAGTATTGCCAATCGCGTTGGATGTAAAAATCCGGAACAGCATGCACTTTCTTTGCAAGCGACCTCAATTTATTGAAAGCCTCTTCTTGCATTTCGTTACCGAGCCACGCTGTTACGTCTCGTTCGAGGTCAGCCCAAGATATAGCGTACGGAACGTGCATCGGAGATACTGGGTAGTGTGTTGCGGCAACTTCCGATACCGTTGCAAAACGGAAACCTGTATTTGCAAGTACCGTTTCGGGCAAATGTTCCAGAAATTGGAATATACCTGTTTGAGCTTTTTGATGTTCTCCGAAAGTTTCATAATCCATAAACAAATTAACGGTGTTGTCGTTTTTGTCCACATTATTCAACCATTTTGCATATTTCTCTGTCGTAAGCGGCCACTCGTTCCATGCTCGATTTGAGAATCGAAACGCAATATCGTCGCTTAACTCATAATTGCGCAAAAGTATTTTTTGTTCAGGTTGAAACGGATTAAAATACAATCGGTTCGGACTTTTCCAGCCCAAGATGTGTTTTGCGCCTTCGGTTACAACGGTTTTGTATCCGAGTTCGTACACCGCTTCGCCAATGGAATCATTGTAAATCAATTCCGTATTTCGGAAAGCCGTGGGTTTTTGTCCGAACACTTCCTCAATTAACTTGGCGTGTTGTTGCACTTGTGTTTTAAACTCTTCTTTGTCGCGAAGCGAACTCAGTGAGTGTGAATACGTTTCGGCAAGAAACTCTACATTCCCCGTGCGTGCAAGTTCTTTAAAACTTTCGAGCACTTCGGGTGCATATTGCCGGAATTGTTCGATAGCCGTTCCGCTGACCGAATAGCTGACACGAAACAAATCGCCGTGTTTTTTTATCAATTCGAGCATCAATTTGTTTGCCGGCAGGTATGCATCTTTGGCAATTCGCTGCATGTGCATTCGATTTTCGTAATCGTCATAATAATAATGATTTTCGCCGATTTCAAAAAAACGGTAGCGTTTAGCTAATCTGTAAGGTTGATGTACTTGGAAGTAAAGGCAAATAGTACGCATCTGTATCTGTTTTTATTTTTTATTCAACACTGATTCATAAACTGATTTAACACGCTTGGCGGCGTTTTCCCATTTGAGATTTTCCACTTCGGGTTTCGATGTTCTTTTGAGATATTCGGCAAGCCCGCCGTAGGTTATCAACCCGTAGATTGCATCTGCTATGGCATCGTCATCCCAATAATCAACTTTTATGGCATTTTTCAATACTTCGGCAACCCCGGATTGTTTGGAGATAATTGTCGGCACATTTGAACGCATCGCTTCAAGTGGCGATATACCGAAAGGCTCTGACATCGAAGGCATTACATAAACATCGCTGATGGCAAACATGTGGGTAACGTCCTCGCCGACAAGAAAATCGGTAAAATGGAAACGGTCTGCAATACCAAGTTCTGCGGTGTAGCGTATCATTTGGTGAAACATATCGCCGCTTCCTGCCATGACAAAGCGAACATTGTCGGCTTTTTCCAAAACTTTTTTGGCTGCACGTACAAAATAAGCCGGTCCTTTTTGCAAAGTTATCCGTCCGAGAAAGGTTACGACTTTTTCGTTCACCTTTTTTTGGAAATGATGATTTTCAGCCTCTTGCGGTTCTACGGCATTGTAAACGGTAATTACTTTGTCGGGGTGTTGCCCGTATCGGTTTATAACAATATTTCGGGTAAGGTTACTGACGGTGATGATTTTATCGGACTGATTCATGCCCGTAATTTCCAATCCGTACACTTGGTCATTGATTTGATGCTCGCCGCCTCGGTCAAATTCTGTAGCGTGAACATGGATTACAAGCGGCTTGCCGGATACTTGCTTGGCGGCAATTCCTGCGGCATAAGTGAGCCAGTCGTGTGCATGGATGATGTCAAATTCGTTTTCGCGGGCTATGATTGCGGCTACTCTTGCATAGTTAAAAACTTCTTGCATCAAATTTGAGCCGTATTTTCCGGAGAAGATAAATTTACCGTCCTCCTCCATATCTTCCACATTTTCGACAACTGTTCCGTTTATTTCTTTCAACACACCTTCTTCTTCGTAATAAAATTTACCGTCGGCTGATATTTTTACATTCGAGCCTTCAATAATTTTTTTATCAAGAAATTTGTCAAATTCATCATCGGTTAAATACGGTCTTAACAGTGATTTAACTTCAATAAAACTGATTTCTTTCAGAATTTCCGGTTGGTCGGCAACTTTGTAGCCTTCGCCAAAGTTTACTTTTCGGATTTCGGTCTCCGATTCGCTCCAAAATTCGGTATAGGTGTAGCGTTTTTGCTTCACATACACATCGCCGGCACCAATCATGTAGGCGATTGAGGCATCTTCGTCTCCGTATAGTTTCGGCACGACGAACAAAATTTCGACATTTTCTAATTTTGACAGCCCTTTGGTTAATCCGTAAGAGGCGGTTCCGAGTCCTCCGGAGATGTGTGGCGGAAATTCCCATCCGAACATTAATACTTTCATATTCTTTGGTTTTGATACAATACTTTGATAAATGTTTTTAATCTTCAAAAAGCCGCTTTACTCGGCAGTGTTTTAATGGATTGATAAAAATTATTCGACAAATTGCTCAATAATTCATTGTAATTGATGTTTGACTTTTTTAACCGGTTCTCTGTTTCGGGGTCAATTTTTACATGCGACGGCAAATCACGAACAAGTTTTCCCTTACGAATGTCTTCAGACGTGATTTCAGGTATGTCTGTTGTGTCAATTGAAGAGTCATCGTCAGAAATTAAATTTTCGGGCACAGAAATGTTAGCGCGGTTAAATGTAATAACGAACTCCAACGGTACTTGAGAGTCGAAGATAATTTCTTTGCCATCAAGTATTTCGCCTTGATTCAAAAGCTCAGAGGCTTGTTTCCAATGTATTGATATTGCTTTCATAAGCTCAATTTATCGAATCTACATAAATCGCACGCTTTTGTTTCTTTGTTGTTCGTGCAGATGATATCCTGAAAACGGCTGATTTCTTTACTTTTAAACTTTGTTAAATATTCAATAAGTATTGAGTATTGAGTATTGAGTATTGAGATTTTATCGTAAGATATAGATATTCAATAAAATACAAAATTTTTATAATATATACTAATTTTATTCAGTTACTTAATCAAAAATACTTTACATCTTCAAATTAACTCATCTTCAAATTAACACATTTTCATTGCTACAAATTTCCGAAAAATAAACAAAACGTAACCCCTTATTTCGGACTGTTTTTAGCAAAATTGTCAATTAATTGTTTCATACGGCGAATCTCTGCAATACTTGGGGCGTAGGATATTGCATCGTGCGGTTCATAAGGCGGATTTGCACTGTAATATTCTGAAATTGTGCCCAATCCGCGTTCGTGCATGACGGCTTCAAATGCCAAATATCTCTTTGACAGTCCGAACAGTGCGGATGGTCCTTCGATATTTAATTTTGCTTCGGTGTATAATCCTAATAACCAAGGAAATGCAGAGCCTTGATGTTTGGTGCGTTTGCGATTGTATTCGTTATCACATGCAACGCGCTCGTATTTGTGGTTTCTGGGCGACAAGGTGCGAATGCCTCTTTCCGTAACAAGGTGGTCTTCAATACTTTCAAGTACCGCTTTGCGTTGTTTGTCATCTAACGGAGAATATGGCAATCCTACTGCAAACAATTGGTTACAGCGTGTGTCGGTTGTAACATTTCTGCTATCAATGGTATCACTTAAATGTCGTCCTTTTGAATTTGTGAATATTTGGCGGAACGATTCTGCCATTTTATCTTTGAACGGGGCAAAGAGTTTCGGCGTTTTTTTGTCGTTGTTTCCGATTGCAAGAGCTTCGGCAAACATGACGGCGTTATACCACAGGGCGTTTATTTCTACTACATATCCGTATCTGGGGGTAACAGCTTGCCCGTCAATTACTTCGTTCATCCATGTACGATTAGGATATTCTTCGGGTATCCAAAGTAATCCGTTTTCATGTAATAGGGACGTATAGGCTCCTTCAATGGTGGATTTCAGAAGTTTAGTGATTTCTTTCCCGTATTTTTCCCAAATATAGGTCGGATTTTGGAGGTAATCGGCATATTGTTGCAAGCTGCGTATGAGCAATAATTGTATATCCGCACCGATTACTTCTTTAGTTTTGTAGAAACGCTTGAGAATGGTTTGCATACTCTCCTCAAACAGTTTTGTATCTCCTTGCGGAAGTGTGAGTCCGGCAAGCGAAATTAACGCTTCCCTAAATTCAAATCCGTACCAGTGGAAACCGGCTTCGGGGTAGGTTTCAGTTTCGTTAATCGTGAAAAATTGTTGTGCCGAATTAAGTAAATTGTTTTCGTAGCTGTCTCGCGGGATGCGTTTTAAGATTTCAGAATCAAATTTTTTTGTTAATGATGCCGTTGCCGCCTCATCCAAACTTGCAGAGAACACTACGGATTGTCCTTTTTTGATGTCAATTTCAAAATATCCCGGAACAAACAAGTCCTCTTGATATTCGTAACCTCGCAGTTGTTCTTGTTCATATTCAACATTATACAACCAATCAGGTGCTGCTACAAATTTGTTTTTGACAGATGTTTGCATGTTTAAATACGGATAGTCCGAGTAGAGTTTTATTTTAAATCCGTTTTGAACTTCGTTTATTTTAACATTCAAATTCAAGTTTGCGCGTTTCAAACTGTGTATTGAACGGAAAGCAAGTTGTGGTTGCAAGCGTAGTTTTGTGGGCGAATTTGCGTCAATTAGTGTATAACGAATGAGTAAACTGTTTTCGTTTTGAGCCAGAAGCATTTCCTTTTTCAAAATCACACCGCCTACGCGGTAGGTGCTTGCCGGTATCGGGTCGGATTCAAACTCGCGCAAATAGCGGTGACCGTGCGGCTCATAAACGCCGCCGGGAAATTTATTTATTCCGAGCCGGAATGACTTGTCGTGCTGGATGATTGTTTCGGACATATTAGAAAGCAAAACGTGCTTCAAATCACCCTTCAACGGTACAACCAATAATCCGTGATATTTTCGAGTGTTGCAACCCGCTAAGGTTGAACTTGCATAAGCTCCGCCGCGGTTGGAACGCAAAAACTCCTTCGTTAAAGTGTATTCTAAGTTTACTAACTTATCTTTTTCAATCTTGATATAACTCATATTCCGCAATTATTGAATGACAGCACAAAATAACAAGTTTTTCGCTTATGTTCTACATTTTTTTTTCGGTATTTTTTTGATTTTTTTCATTATTTTTTGATTAAGTTCTGAAAATGAGCCTAATGTATGCCAAAAAATATATTTTGCAACAAAGTGTTTATTTGATGATTTAACACAAATTTAACATTGAAATATTGCTTTATTCAAATGCAAACGTTTGAGGTGCAATTTGTTGCAAACGTGTGCACTCATTTTTTTTTACTTTTGAATGTTGTACAAATTTTAGAGTAGCTTGGTGTAAATCACTGGCAAATACCAAATACGGCTGTACTTTTGTTTGAGTTGATAATCATTTAATTACCCGGAAATGAATATTCAATAATG
>DYOJ01000811.1 GCA_020720705.1 Acetofilamentum sp. | reverse complement strand
TGAAGTTGATGAAACTATACTCTATCCGCTTATTGCTGACACCTTTGAAAAAATGAATGACGATTTTTATCCGGAATTGGCGAAATTGTTTGGGGTTAGGACTGATGTAAATATCAATACTAAAGAGCTTATCCGATTATTTGAACTTCATAAGAAAACAGATTTTTACAAGTCAAGAGAGAAACAAATAACTGAATTTGTGCCGATTGCGCGTGAAATTATTTTGGAAACACTAAAGAAACCTTTCTTAAAAAAGATCGATTTTGATGGGTTTCTGCAAATGTTTAAAGCAAATCGCACACTTCCGACTTTTCTTAACTATTTAAAAATCAATGTAGAAAATAACACCTTTTATACTGAAATCGAACAAAAAATTGGAGATTTTAGCTCTAAGGGCTTTACAAGTTCTCCTATGGGTTCAATAATGACTGAAATAAGTCCTGAAAATATCCAGAATTTAAAATTTATACTCCAAAATGATGCGTTAAATGCAAAAAATAAATTGGATGCAATTTCTATTTATAAAAAAATTAAAGGGTTACGAATTTCTCACGTAACAGAACCGATATTTTCGCCGTGGTTGTATTACCTTAATCCTACTGTATTTCCTGTCATAAACAACTCAATCACCGATTTTCTAAAATTCATTGAATGTAAAGATGAATACACAGATATCATTGAAAAATTTCACGAACTTAAAAGCATTCTTGGTGTTGAAGATTTTGGATATATCGACAGTTTTGCACACTATTTTAGACTTAACAGCGAAAAAATCCCTGACGTTACGGAAATGTCAGATTCTATCATTACCCCCCACCCCCTAAACCAAATCCTTTACGGTCCGCCCGGAACGGGAAAAACCTATCACACAATCAATAAGGCACTTGCAATTGTTGACAATGAAGAAGAGCGTGTTTATAAAGACACAGACCGCACAGAATTAAAAACGCGTTTTGACGCGTTGTCAGAATCCGGACAAATCGGTTTCGTAACCTTCCACCAAAGCATGAGTTACGAAGATTTTGTGGAAGGCATAAAACCGGAAATTAATAAAGAATCAAAGACTGAACAGACCGAGCCGGAAAATAACGATGAAAAAAACTTGACAAAATCGGTAGGTTTTGATATTCGCCCCGGCATTTTCAAAAAAATGGCAAAACGTGCAAAAGAAAATCCGCAAACGCCTTATGTTCTGATAATTGACGAAATCAATC
>DYOJ01000810.1 GCA_020720705.1 Acetofilamentum sp. | reverse complement strand
ATTTAAGGTCAAGGTCAGGATGCCGTTTGACAATTCTGTTGCGATAGTATTGTAACTCATTTGGTTTAATTTTTATATTTTTTTTATTTATTATGCTGCTTGTGTTCGGCAAATATTAGACTTATTTAACTTTTAAAATAGTTTAATTTATAGCTCTTTAATGTAGCTGAAATAAGGTTAAAATACGCAGACTTTATGACTTCTACTAAGGTTAAAATACATCTTATACGTTGTATTTCAGAATATTATGATAATCCTAAAAACCTTAGTAGAAAATAATATTCTGAAATTCAGAGAAACCTTATTGAACTATTCTATTTGTGTTTTTGGTATTAAATTGGTATCTCGCAAAGATACTTTTTTTTACGAAAATCATAAAAAAAAACGCCCGATTTCTCGGGCGGTTTTTGAATATTACATGAAAATTTTATTATCGAATAACAACCTTTTCTGTGTGGACAGTTTGTGCCGAAGTTACTTTTACCAAATATACACCGTCTCCTAAATTTGTAGAAATACGATTTAATCCGGGAACGTCAATTTGATATTCTGCAACCAATTTTCCGGAGATATCAAACACCTTCACGCTTGCTTGACCTTCGAGCATCGTATTGACGTATATGTCGTTACGGTCGGAGTAAACAGTTGTTAAATCGGTATCAATAGTTTCGGTATTCGATTGTTCAAGCATTGTGAATTCAAAACGGTTCGGGGCATCAGTTATATCGTAATCAAACGAAAACGAAGCTGCTCCTGTGAGTTGAATTTCACTATCATCACTTAAATCTTTAATTCCGACATAATCAAAATTGCTAAATACAAACTCATCAATTGATAAGTTGTATGTGCCGTTGCTGCCGGCTTCGAAATATACCGGAATACTTGTAAGGCTGGTGCCGGAATGTTGTAATGCGTTCACTATCAAGTTTTCGGCATCTGTTCCGTTGGTGGTAAATACTGCAAACGGATAGTCAAGTCCGCTGCCGGGTAAGACAACATCTTCTGTCAATACAACAGCATTGCTTGTGGTATCGGATACGTAGATAACTGCTTCGCTTTGAAGTCCAGCACCGTCATTTATGCTGAATCGTAAGAAGTTATCAACTGAGCGATTTCCTGTTTCTTGACGCATATTTTGAGCATCAAAATAATGTGCACGTGCCGTATTTTCAAAAACAAACTCGGTATTGGATTCTGCTTTTACAAAAAATGCT
>DYOJ01000141.1:4480-6330 GCA_020720705.1 Acetofilamentum sp. | reverse complement strand
CACATTTAATTTTCAAAATAGTAGTTAATAGTCGGCAGTTAGAAATTATCGAAAACGGCTTATAAAATCAAAATTGTTAAACATATTAAATGTTGTGATTCAAATTTTTGTTTTCGTCGAGTTGCACGCAACGTGTTCTGTAAACACACCATATTTTCGACAGACGTTCACCCTTTTCGACACTAAAAACATTGTAATCTTTATGAAAAAAAGCCTTTTCGAAAATTAATCAGTAATTTAGAATTTTCGTATCGTGCAAAATATCTGTAATTTATAAAATAATATCATTTCTTATTCCTGAATATTCACGTCTATTTAAAATTTAACATAAATTTGTGCTGCAAAGTTCAATATTTTTTTTTACAAAAACATAGATTATGAAAATTATTTGCATCGGGCAAAATTATGCCGAACATATTAAAGAAATGAACGCCGCTATGCCGGAAACTCCTGTAATATTTATGAAACCGGACAGTGCAATACTTGTTGGTAACAAACCATTCTATTTGCCTGATTTCTCGAAAGATATGCACTACGAGACAGAGATAATTTTACGTATCTGCCGGGTTGGAAAAGGGATTGAAGAAAAATTTGCGCATCGCTATTACGACCAAATCGGTTTAGGAATAGATTTTACGGCGAGAGATTTGCAACGTATTGCAAAACAAAAAGGCTTGCCGTGGGAAATATCAAAAGCCTTTGACGGCTCGGCAGTTATGAGTGATTTTCTGCCGTTAACGGAATTTTCAGATATTAGAAATTTGAATTTTCATTTAGATATTGACGGCAAAACCGTACAAAAGGGCAACACCTCCGATTTAATATTCGGATTTGATACACTTGTGAGTTATATTTCTAAATTTCACACACTTAAAATCGGAGACATTATATACACCGGGACTCCGTCAGGCGTGGGACCCGTGAGTATCGGAAATCGTTTGGAGGGTTTCATTGAGGGGAGAAAAATGTTTGATTTTGACATAAAGTAAAAATATTGTATTTTTGTAATCAAATTTTCTGTGCTATGGTAGAAAAATACATCAGTCCGTTCACCGATTACGGATTTAAGCGAATATTTGGCGAAGAACCGAATAAAGATTTGTTGTTAGATTTCTTAAACGAACTTTTGCGAGACGAAACCGGCGAAATTAAAGAACTTTCATATTTGCCAAACGAAAAATTACCCATCTCGGTAGGTGACCGTAAGGCTATTTTTGATATCTACTGCACCAATGACAGAGGTGAACATTTTATTGTGGAGATGCAAAAAGCCGAGCAAAATTTTTTTAAAGACAGAACGATATTTTATGCAACTTTCCCGATTCAAGAGCAGGCGCGTAATCGTGAAAAGGATTGGAATTTTGAATTAAAACACGTCTATACAATCGGTATCCTTGATTTTGAGTTTGATGAAGATGCCGAATATCCAAGTAAATACCGGTACGATGCAAAATTACATGAAACTGAAACCGGCAAAGTATTTTACGATAAATTGACGTTCATCTATTTGTGCATGCCAAAATTTAATAAAACTATTGACATGCTTAAAACGAAATTTGATAAATGGATGTATGTTTTGAAACATTTACCCAAGTTAGAGCGAATCCCCGTTGAACTGAAAGAGAAAATATTTCTAAAATTATTCAAAACGGCGGAGATTGCAAAAATGAAACCCTCTGATTACAAGCAATATGAGCAGAGTATCAATGTTTATCGAGATATTAAAAATTCGATAGATTTTGCAGTTCAAAAAGGTTTCAAAAGAGGCGAAAAAAAAGGCTTTGAAAAAGGAATCGAAAAAGGAATCGAAAAAGGAATCGAAAAAGGAATTGAGAAAGGAATTGAGAAGG
>DYOJ01000141.1:860-4380 GCA_020720705.1 Acetofilamentum sp. | reverse complement strand
GAAAAAGGAATCGAAAAAGGAATCGAAAAAGGAATTGAGAAAGGAATTGAGAAGGGAATAGAGAAGGGAATTGAAAAAGGGATTGAAAAAGGAATAGTAAAAGGGATTGAGAAAGGTAAAATTGACGAGAAATTTGAAATTGCAAGGAATGCACTAAAAAATGATATTCCGATACATGTAATTGCGACTATTACGGGGTTGTCTGTTGATGATATCAATACGCTGATTACTAAATAACTGACTGAATTATGATAAGGCTAACTTTTTTTGTATTGATATTATTATTTTTTTCAACTATCGGGTTGTTTGCACAGAAACTGACGAAAGGATTTGAGTTGCTCGAAAACGAGAAATTTGTTAAGGCACAAGCCTATTTCGAAAAACAAATCGAAGCTGAAAAAGAGGTTGTTGCAGCTAAATTCGGACTTGCACAAGTGTTAAATTCGACAGAAAATCCGGAACATAATTATGCCAAAGCATTCAAATTGTACGAATATTGTGAGAAAAAATTGACAAAAGTTGCAGACCTTGAAGTTCTCGAAAGTGCGTACGGCATAAATACCGATAATCTGGCTAAATTAAAAGAAAGTGCGAAAATGAATGCAATGCAGGAAGCTCTTAACTCGGGAAATGAAAAAACACTGTCAAAGTTTATGAAAAATTTCCCCGACAGTGCATTACACGTGGAAGTGAACAGAAAATTAGATAGTATCCTTTACTTTAAAATTCCTCGACAGGATACTCCTATTGATTTGTTACGCAATTATTTAGTAAGCAGACCAAATTCGGTCTATGCCGACTCAGTCGAGCGGAAAATTTTTGAAATAGAATATCATTTTTTGAAAGATTCCGAAGATATTGCTATTCTCGAAGCTTTTCTCGAAAGGCATAAAAAACAACCGGAGTGTAAAAATTTACAAATAAAAGTGGAGTATTTGTATGCAAAAAAAGCTCCAAATCTATCCTCGGCTATTGCCGATTTTATGATTCGATATCCTGAATCCGAGTACTCCGAAGAATTGTCTAAATTGTTGCGCAAAAGTGATTTAACAAACGCCTTAAATGCAAATAAGACAATTGATTACGAAAGTTTTATTAAAAAATATCCCGATACTGAGGAGGCTCACACAGCACAAAAAAAAATTATTAAACTTGAATATAATGCGGCTATAAAAACCAATAAGACTATTGATTACGAAAGTTTTATTAAGAAATATCCCGATACTGAGGAGGCTCGCACAGCACAAAAAAAAATTATAGAAGTTGAATATAATGCGGCTTTAAAAACCAATAAGACTATTAATTACGAAAGTTTTATTAAGAAATATCCCGATTCCGATGAAGCACGTTCGGCAAGCGAAAAAATTGTTGAACTCGAATATCAAATCGCATTCAAAGCAAATACCAAAGAGGCGTACAAAAAATTTCAACAAAAATATCCGGACAGTTACCAAGCTAAAAACTTTTATACTAAAGACAATCAAGCCTACCGAGATTCCATGAAATCATTGGGGTTAAACAGCTTCGGTTTTTCATCAAAAGCGAAAGCACGATATGAGGTTTTTATAAAATCTTTTGCACCTCGAGATGCCACTTTTGCAGCACTTCAGTTTTTGATTAAGGAAGATGTCGAAAAACGAGATTGGAAAAATGCAAATACAATTGTTCAAAAATTTAAGAACGATTTTGGGGCGGATAAACAATATCTCGAATTGGTTAAAATTCTTACCGCAAGTCCTTTACCTATTCGTTCCGAATTGTTAAGTCCACAGTTGGACATAGGCGGCAGCGAACTTGCGCCGGCTATGACTGCCGACGAGCAAACCCTATATTTTTGTAGCCACAAATATTCAGACGAAGATATATTTGTCTCGGAAAAATTAGACGGAATTTGGCAAGCCCCGAATCCTGTTTCAGAACTAAATTCGACAACTACAAATGATGCCCCTCTTGCGGTATCGGCGGACGGAAACAGGATGTTGATGTTTGTAAGCGGAGACATATATTATGCAGATAAAACCGAAGCCGGATGGTCGGAAAAAACCAAATTTCCGAAAATTAACATTAGTACATGGAACGCAGATGCCTGCCTCACCGCAGACGGGAATGCCGTCATTTTTGCATCAGGCACTTACAATTCAGACTATTCTTCTAATTGGAAATCAGACCAATATCACATAGATATTTTTGTTTCCGAAAAAAATGAACAAGGCGAATGGTCGAACCCGATTAACATCGGCAAAAGTATAAATACGATTTATGACGAACGGTCGCCGTTTCTTCATTCAGATATGAAAACGCTGTATTTCAGCTCAAACGGACACGGTGGTTTAGGCGGATATGACGTTTACAAAGTTACCAGAACAGACGAAAATTCTTGGACAAGTTGGTCTGCCCCCATAAATTTAGGAAAAGAAGTGAATACCTATGAAGATGAATATTTCTACAAAATTTCTAACAACGGGTCGTATGCTTATTTTTCCGGATTTGTAAAAGGTGTAAGTGGTTCAATGTTATACAAAATTCCGTTGCCGGACGATATGAAACCTCAAATTGTTACGACTGTTTCCGGTAAAATTACAGATGACCAAGGCAATCCGCTGTTCGCCGAAATACGTTGGGAAGACCTCAATTCAGGCAAACAAATCGGGACATTGATGAGCAATCCGAAAACCGGCGAGTATTTTATAACCTTACCGAACGGAAAAAATTACGGATTTTATTCTCAAAAAGAAGGCTATTTCCCGGCTTCCGGAAGTATAAATCTGAAAGAAAGCCTTAAATCTGAAAATTACACGCAAGATATTGAATTAGTGAGTGTTGCAAAACTAAAAGAAGGCAATGTTTCAATATCTCTTAAAAATATTTTTTTTGAAACAAATAAATATGAACTAAAACCGGAATCGTACCCGGAATTGAAACGTCTGGCACAATTTATGTCAGAAAATTCGGATGTAACTGTCGAAATATCAGGACATACAGATAATGTAGGGACTGATGATAAAAATGAAATTTTATCACAAAATCGTGCTGAGGCTGTCCGTGAATACCTTATCAGTATTGATTGTAATCCGGGAAAACTTACGGCTAAAGGATACGGCTCAAAAAAACCTGTCGCAAAAAATGACACGCCCGCCGGCAAAGCCCTCAATCGAAGAGTGGAATTTAAAATATTGAAATAGAAGTGTTTAGGTTTGAGTAGTGAGTAGTAATAAACATCAAACAACGAAAATTTTGTATAAAGAGATGAATGTACCACTCAATATTCAATATTCAATATTCATAATTCATAATTCCTAATTCATAACTCCTAATTCCAAACTCCTAATTCAAAACTCCTAATTCCAAACTCCTAATTCAAAACTCCTAATTCCTAATTCAAAACTCCTAATTCCTAATTCAAAACTCCTAATTCCTAATTCAAAACTCCTAACTCCTAATTCAAAACTCCTAATTCCTAATTCCAAACTCCTAATTCCTAATTCCAAACTCCTAATTCCTAATTCCAAACTCCTAATTC
>DYOJ01000141.1:0-760 GCA_020720705.1 Acetofilamentum sp. | reverse complement strand
CTAATTCCTAATTCCTAATTCAAAACTCCTAAATATTCAGCATGAAAATAGGTCTCTATTTTGGGTCTTTTAATCCTGTTCATAACGGACATTTAATGATTGCAAATTATTTTAAGGAATACACCGACTTGGAAAAAATCTGGTTTGTTGTAAGCCCTCAAAACCCGTTCAAGCAACGTGATACCCTCCTTGCTGACAGGCATCGGTATGCCATGTTACTCGAAGCAGTCGGCGAGCAATCGGATTATCTGGTCTCGGATATTGAATTTGCATTGCCAAAACCATCATACACCATTGATACACTGACTTATCTGACTGAAAAATATCCTCAGCATACCTTTGCATTAATCATGGGTAGCGATAATTTAATTAATTTTCACAAATGGAAAAATGCAGATTTTTTGATACGAAATTATCAAATATACGTGTATCCCAGACAGAATAAGGATTTACCCGATATTGCAAAACATCCGAACGTTACAATTGTAAATGCACCTCAAATTGAAATTTCAGCAAGTTTTATACGAGAAAGTATTAAATTAAAAAAAAACGTCATATTTTTTATGCCACAAAATGCCTACAAATACATGCGTGAGATGCACTTTTACGAATAATAATGTTGTTAAACATTTTGCACGAAACAAATATTTGCTACATTTACAACATATACTATCATCGGGGATAGCTTGAGATTTCGATTTACAGTAATTAACTGATAATCTATGACTTGTGTCAACTTTAACCCTCAACTTTAAACCGC
>DYOJ01000140.1 GCA_020720705.1 Acetofilamentum sp. | reverse complement strand
CTACAACCTACATAAGTTCAAATATTTACACGTTTTCTTACAAATACTAAATACTTTTAAAATCATCACTTAAATCATTTAACTTACTTATTCTTAATACAATTTAACTTCGTAAAGTAGAAATAATGATAACACGTAGTATTTTATTGATATTTATATTGTTCGTAAATTTATCAAACGCTTCTTCGCAAGAAATTGAATGGATTTCTTGGACAAGTTTAGAGCGGGAAATGAAAGATAGTCCGAAGCCGGTTTTTATTTTCATTCATACGGATTGGTGCGGTTGGTGCAAACGAATGCAGGAAACAACGTTTATAAATCCGGAGGTGATTCGCTTGCTTAATGCAAATTTTTATTGTGTAAAATTTGATGCCGAAACAAAATCGAAAATTAATTTTGCAGGTAAAGTTTATACCTTTAACTCGGAATATTCCGAACGGAAAAACGGAACGCATCAGCTTGCAATATTTCTTGAAGGAGGCTACCCCGTTTATCCGTCCTCGGTTTTTACGGATAAAAACTTGAATATTATTTCACTTACAAAAGGCTCATCGGGGTCTGAAACTTTTTTGAACACGATGAGACCTATTCTAAAATCACAGCGGAAATAGTTTTACCGAAAATTTGATATTGTGATAATTTTAAGATTATTAAACTTTTAAAAATCTGTAAATTATTACATTTTCATCTTTTCTATGTAGTGTCATGCCAAGCCTCTTCTGACGTTTCCATGTCCTAGCGGACGATGGAAAGTCTCTACTGACCTGCATTCGTCCATAGGACAATGTAGCGTCATTTAAAAATTGACATGATAGTAGTTCTTGTAAGAAAACTCATAACATATTGAAATTATTTATGTTATAGAGATATTTCGACTTGAATGTTTTAAGAAATTCTGTAGAAATTCGATTGAAACTAAATAAAAACCTACGAATGACTACTTAATGACTACTTATTGACTATTTTTGACTACTTTATGACAATACTTTCGATTGGAAAAATGAGTATAATTGACATAAAATCAGGCATTTATACGTTTTATTACTGACACTATGTAACTACTTTACGGTAATTTTCAGCACAAATTCTCCTGTGGTGAGTTCTTCTGCGCCTGCAACTCCTATCACTATTTTATATGAACTATTCATAGAATTTACACTAACCGAGCGGGTGTGGTCTTGGGTTTTCCCGTGTTTGGGGTAATCCCATTTATGGTCGGCTTCGCAGGTTGTGCAGGTGCTTAGTGCAGGCGGATATTGTTTATCGTTTGTCCCGACTTGGTATGCGTACAAACTCATATTTGCCGATTTATTGGTCGGTACAAGCTGAATATCCATTTCCGAGTTTGCCGGTAATTCTGTGATGTATAAAATATGATTCCCTGTAAATTTGCTGTTTTGCGTGCCCGGAAAACATGCTACCGAACTTTTGGATGCCCACGAAAGGTCATGAATTTTTACACCGTCCTTTAAATTTCCTTTATATGATTTGGTTGCTCCTTTTTGCGATGTTGCTGTGTACATTTTTAGGGATTCTTGTGTAGATGTATTTTCGACTCTGGTTTTAAGGTCCACTTTTATTGTAAACGTACCGGCTTTTAAACCTTCGGCACCGGCAACACCTATCACAATATTGTAACTTCCTTCAATAGAATTAAAATATATTGAGCGAGTATGGTCTTGGGTTTTCCCTGATTTCTGATAATCCCATTTATGTTCTGCTTCGCACGATACACACGAACCAATATCGGGCGGCAAAGCGTAATTGCTTGTTCCGACTTGATATCCGTATATGCTCATATTTGCCGTTTTGCTATCAGGAATTACGGTAACAGTCATTTCGGAGTAGGGTGGAATTTGTGTGGCAAATAGGACATGATTACCTCTGAATTTTGTATTTTGGGTTGCCGGAAAGCAAGCCATTGAGCTTGTGGATGCCCACGAAAGGTCGTCCATGCTTTTGCCGTTTGCCAAATTTCCTTTTATCTCGGTAACAGCATTAGGCTTTGATTCAAAAGTTTTTACCGTTGCAGGATATTGGGCATAAACTCCGAAAACGATAGTCGTAAAATACACGAGCATCGTAATTTTTAATAACTTATTCATTTTTTTTTGATATTTGTGGTTAATGATAATATGAACTTCTAAAATACGATTTTTTTACAAAAAAATGTATAAAATTTTGATAAAACTTGTTCCGGTTTCTTTAATAATCGCAATAATCTAAAAACATATTTCCGAAATTAGACTTTATACTATATTTTTGCAGATATTTTCTTATAATTTAAAATAATGATTTACCCGATATACATCATAGGCTCGCCCGTATTACGAAAAGTAGCTGAGGACATAGATAAGGAGAATCCCGAATTGCAAATTATCATTGATAATATGTTTGAAACCATGTATAAATCAGATGGTTTAGGACTTGCAGCACCGCAAATCGGAAAATCCATACGTTTGTTTGTGATTGATGCTACGCCGATTTCAGACGATTATCCGGAACTTGCCGGTTTCAAAAAAGTTTTTATAAATGCACATATTGTCGAAAAATCAGACGTGAAGATAAAAGCATCGGAGGGGTGCTTGAGCATTCCGGGCATCCATGAAGATGTGGAACGTCATCAAACGCTGCGACTGCAATATTATGACGAAAATTGGCAATTTCACGATGACACTATTGAGGGCATGGCAGCAGTTGTAATGCAACATGAGTATGACCATTTAGACGGAGTTTTGTTTACAGACAAAGTTCTTCCTCTTCGTAAAGTATTGTTAAAGAAGAAATTAGAACGAATTTCAAAAGGCGAGTTTGAGCACAGGTACCCCTATAAATTAGGGAAATAAACAAAAGCCCGATAGAAAAATCGGGCATAATTCTTTTTGATTTTTTGAACCGGTATGCCTTTTATAAAACTTTTTCGACACGTTGATACACCATGCCGAATTTGTAAAACTCCTCTTCGACAGGCAGATAGCCTAAATTTTCATAAAAAGTGAGCGAACTCGTTTTTATATCAAAGCTCAATTTTTGAAATTTGTTTGTTCGTGCATAGCCTTCGCAGTATCGTAACAAAAATCCGGTAATGTTTTGTCCTGTGTATGAAGGCGTTATAGCAATTTGGTCAATTGTGCATATTGTATTTCCTTTAGCTTTTAAAACAACTGTGCCGGCTAACTTTCCGGCATCTTTTATCACAAAATGTATCCCAAGAGAATCTGAGGCGAGTTCTTCTTCGGTAAATGTCAACCCGAATGGCACACGAAGAACCTGTTCGCGAATTTCCAAGGCAATTTTATAGTCCTCCGATTGTTGATTAATTTGTTCGATAGTCAGTGCTTTTTCTGCTTCGTTTCCCATTCCGAAGCGTTCCGGAATAGTGTCCTTTTTCGAGTTTGTTACGATTGAATCCTGCATCTCAAATCGTTTTAAATCAATGATTTGGTTATTATTCTTATCTGTAATTTTAAAACTAAAAGATAAGATGGACATACCTGAAAAAAATAATAAAATGAAGTTACGTTTATTCATGATTGTATTTTTAAAAATTGTATTATTCAAATAAATAATAATAAAGTATTTGTAACCGATTTGGTTTTGGACAATAATAAAACAGTATCGAACAGTTTAGTGTTTCGGCATGATATTACTTTTTGCTTTGCAGTTTTTCCAATGCTTCCAAAATGCCGTCTTCCAAAATCATTTTCTTCCGGATATCATCGTCTTGTACGGCGGCTTGCAATTTGTTAATGATAGCATGGTAGCGTACCGAGTTGGAGATGTGCATGTTGCTATTTTTTTACAAAGATACAATTTTTTACCTAAATGTCATGTACCGGAGCAGTTTTGAAGGAAGTAATCAACTCTTTTAAAGCTTTGGATTGTATTGCGAGTTCCTTTGAAGAGCTTGCCATTTGTTCGGAACTTGCAGAGCTTCGGTTTGTTACGGTTACAAGGTTTTGGATTGCATTGTTTATGGCTTCAATGCCGGAACCCTGCTCGGTCTCGGCTTGAACAATCTCGGAAATGTAATCGGCGTTTTTGACTACTTCGGGAATGAGTTTTTTCAATTTCTCGCCTGCATTAAAGGAAATTTGCTGACCGTTTTTAGTTGTCCGTAGTATCTCTTCCGACATAATTCGAGCTTTATCAGCCAATTTTTTTATTTCGTCTGCAACAACGGCGAATCCTTTTCCGTGCTCGCCCGAACGAGCCGCCTGAATGGATGCGTTTAGAGACAACAAATTGGTTTGAAACGCAATATCTGTTATTTGCTCAATTTTTTTGCTGATGTCATCAACAACTTTCATGGTTTCGTTAAATGCTTGGGTGCTGTTTTTGAGTTCGTTAGAAGTTTCATTGGTCAATGATTCAATTTTCTTGGCATTACTTATATTGGAACTGATAGCGGCAAGAATTTCTTCGGCTGAGGCGGCAATCTCTTCCGTTGTTGATGCTTCTTCGGTGGCTTGCAGGGCGGTATCGTGGGCAATATTGCTCAGTTTTGAACCTGTTTCATAAACTAAATCTGAGGATTCTTGTATTCGGGAAATGACATTTTGAAGATTCCGATTTGTGTTGTTTATGGATTGATATAAGTCGCCGATTTCGTCTTTCCTGTTTTCTTTGATTTTAAAGTTAATTTCTCTGTTAGCAATCTTGTGCATTGCACCGACAACCTTTTTTATCGGTTTGGTAATACTGTATCGCATAAACAGAAACACAAAAACGATAAGTGAAACGACCAAAAGTATCCCGAGAACAAGATTGACGTTGCGTGCCTCTATAATCTTGTTGTTCAACGATTTGGTGCTGATTTGAATAATGCTCACGCCCAGCGGTTTGCCATCGTAAGCCGTGAGCGGAAAGGCGACATAAGTGTTATCGTGCGTTGCAAAATAAATGTTAGTCTTAAATCCGCCTGTCAATATTTCGGGGCTGATGTTCTCCAATAAAAAGTTTTTAGAGCTTGACTTTATAAGTGTAAAATTACCGATTTGCGGATTGTCGGCATTGACATTTCCTTTAATTTCGTCCCGAAAGCGTGTTGCAATATTCAAATTATCGTTGTGCGTGTAGATTGCAAACTCCTGTATCGAATCCATTTTCATATAGTTGAACATGTCTCCGATATTGAAATACACCTCAACTGTTCCGAGGAAAGTCTCTTTTGAATCCAAAATCGGAACAATTCCGCGAATCACAATTCCGCCCCGCCCAAGCTCCAATCCGGATATCGGTTTTTTGGTTTTCGCCATCTCTAAAATGCTGAATCTGAACGTACTCAAGTCATCGCCGTATTTGGATGTCCAACTGCGGGCAAACGAGCGACCGGGTGGGATGTGAAAGTGAATTTTCGATGGTTTTCCCGTAAGTTTTTCCACACTTGCGTTTATTCCCTCGAACTCCTTGCGAATTTGAGCCGAAGCCAAATCAATATCGCCCGAAGAATGGTAGTAGGCATACGCATTCTTGACAACGGACATCTCGGAACAAAGAATCGCTGCGAACAACGCCTTATTTTCCAAATTACTTTGCACGGATTTATAGTCGGAAAGTTTAGCTGTTAATTGTAAATCAAGTTGTTGCTTCCCATAGTCTTTCAGCATAAACATATTCACAGCAAGTAAGCCTGCAATAAAAATCACAGAAACCACCAGTATAGGCAACGAAATGCGTAATGCTAAGGATTGTTTGATAGTTTTCATGTTTAAGTATTTGTCGAGTTTCATAAGTATTTGTTAAATTATCATTAAATTTACAAATATTATTCCAAAAACAGCAAAGTATTCTGAAAAAAGATTCAAAATATTTAATGTAACTTCAAAAAATTTAATCAAAATTCGACTTAACTTTTTGATAACAAAAACCTTGCTCAGCGAAATTTTTTTATGCAATATGTCAAGATAAATAGGGTCTGCTGAAAAACTCATACAGTATTTTACGTTTTTTTGCTATAAAGTGCAAAAGATTTAAAACTTAGCGTACTTTGCGCTAAACTTTGCATTCTTTGCGTGAAAAAGAAGGCTTCACGCAAAGAACGCAAAGTTTTTTCGCAAAGAAAAAAGCAAAAATATCTCAAAATTATTTCAGAATCTTTAATTGATGCGTGGATTTACATAAAGAGCGTTAGAAAGTCGTGCATTAAATTTAATATTTTCTATCATAAATTACTTAATATCAAATTGTTGTTAGTTATTCAGCAGACACAAATAACCTTCGGAGTAAAAATACCAAATTGAAAACGATTATTTCCAATTTACATCTCCAAAATTCATTCTTCAAACCTCCTACTTCTTACTTCATATTTCATACTTCTTACTTCATATTTC
>DYOJ01000809.1 GCA_020720705.1 Acetofilamentum sp. | reverse complement strand
ATTCTAAGCACAAACTTTGCCGAAATCTTTAACTTCGTAAAGTCGAATTAAGAATCATTTTGGTGATATGTTTAATCGTTTATTCGTTTAAAGTTCAACTAAATAGTCTGGTTTTCAGGCTGTTATTTAATCAATTAAACAAATCACCGAAAAACCAAGAATTTTCAAATTTGTAATATTCTCTTAGCCAAACAATTACCGTATATCTTATTTCGAGTTCACGTTTAAGGTATTGTATTCACAAAAAAAATCAAAAGTTATGTTGTTTCAAATCATCAATTTACTGCTTTTGCCGGTCGTTATCTACGCTTCTTACAAATTGGCGCGCTTCGTTTTGAAACGCTTCGATTTGGAAAAATAACTTAGTTCAATATTTGAGTCCGTCCCGAAAAGGTGGTCAGTGATATTTCAATCAATAAAATATTGATATTCAATGTTTTATTGACCAAAATAGCTGCTTAGAAGATATTTCGGGTAGGACTCTTTTATGTTTCTAAAAAGTTCAGAAATAGTTGCATCGCCTCTCGTTTTTGCTCGGAGAGACTGAAACTTATGTCTTTTGTCAGATAGTGAAGCAATGGTATTGAGTTATTTGCGTGTGCAATATTGTATTCACGAACAACATCATCAATATGATTTATTCCGAAATTAAGCGCAGAATTAAAATCGCTTAAAAATTGATTATTAAGTTTTTGAGACGATACCCAAGCGGCAAAAACAAACGGCAAACCCGTCATTTTGAACCACTCTTCCGCTAAATCGTATCTATACGGATAGTCTGTATCAAGCAGATTGAAAATCCGGTCTCCGATGACAACTCCGGCGGTAGTTGAGTGAATTTGAGCTTCAAATCCGACTTGCGCCGGAAGAAACACGGGAGATATTTTCCATAGATTTTTAGCCAACACTTGAACAAGTTTGACTGATGTTCTCGACTGATAATCAAGTAATACAGTTTTAATTTCAGACAAAGGTACATCGCTGAGGAGCATAACGGTTTTAACCGTTCCTTCTGCTCCGATGCAAAAATCTGTAATGATTTCAGCATTTTTTATGGCAGATATTGCAACCACCGGAACTAAACCGATGTCTGTTTGTCCGGTAAACAGCTTTTCGGCGCACACCGAAGGAATATCTTTGGTAACGTTAAAATCGTGTTTTTTTAAACTTGCAGAATGTTCAATTCCGTACACAAACGGCAATGTATTCAGGTACGA
>DYOJ01000139.1 GCA_020720705.1 Acetofilamentum sp. | reverse complement strand
AGTATTTAGTATTGAGATTTTTTTGTAAAATATAGATATTCAGTAAAATACGAGATTTTAATTATATAAACTAATTTTAATCTGTTACTTACAAGCGAAAGGTTAACAAATTTAAAAAAGCATAGACACTTTCCGCCAATCATGAGATTTTTGACACAAAGTAATGAAACTTACCGTAAAAGAAAAAAACGAAAATATCACGTTTACAAAATATTGATTATCAAATAAATATAAAGTTTATACACATGAAAAAGTTACTTCTGATTCTTAGCTTGTTTGCCTTCACAACTTCGCTTTGGGCACAAGGGTACGAAATTACCTTGAGAATGAAAAATTATCCGAGCGATACAATTATACTCGGGCATCATTTTGCTGAAAGTCAGCTCATTCCGGACGATACTGTGGTAACCGACAAAGCAGGGGTTGCTGTGTTCAAGTCAAAAGAGAAACTACCCGGCGGGATGTATTTTATTTTCTTTTCGTCAAAGCAAAAGGTTGATTTTTTGATGGATAAAAATCAAAAATTTGCGATTGAGGCTGACGCAAAAAATTTGTATAAAACATTCAAAGTCAAAGGGGATGCTGAATATGCTGCATTTGCCGACTATCAGATTGTGCGCGGCGATGTTTGGGAAAAATCGCAACAGCTCACCAAAGACCGTAAACTTGCCGACAGTTTAGGGCAGGCAGACCGTGTAAAGCAAATAGATGTAGAAATTACAAAAAATAACGAAACCTCAAAAGCCGGGTTTGATAAATTATTATCCGTTTTTCCGACCTCGTTTATGGCTACGTTTTTGCGTGCAGCTCAGGATGTTCCTGTGCCTGCCGAAATTACTGACCGTACGAAACAGTATGAATATTATCGCGCCCATTTTTTTGATAATTTCGATATTTCGGACCCGCGTTTGCTGCGAACTCCGATTTATCAAAATAAAATTGACACGTATATTGACAGACTTATCCCACAACATCCTGACAGTTTGATAATTCAAGTAGATTGGCTGATTTCAAAATCACGAACAAATAATGAAATGTTTAGATTTATGATGGTACATTTGTTTAATAAATATGCAGGAAGTCAAGTTGTTACTGCTGAAAATGTTTATGTTCATATTGCCGATAAGTATTATCTGAAAGAAGCTGATTGGAGCGACCCGAAATTTATTGAAGAATTAAAAGAAAAAGTAGAGCGCAAAAAGAAATGTCTGGTTGGAATTAAGGCACAAGACATTAAATATCAGACAGTTATACTTGATAGTTTAAAGATTGATGCACTCGTGAAAAGTCTTCAGCTTATGAAAAATAAAGGACTCGAGATTGAAAAATCCGTAACCGATGAGCAAATTGAAAACAATCTCAAAGTTCAAGAACTCAATAATTTCTACAAACAATTTCACGGCGAAACAAGCCTCTTTAAATCTAAGGCGGAATACACTATTCTTTGGTTTTGGACACCCGACTGCAGCCATTGCAAAAAAGAAACTCCTTTATTTTATGAATTATACGCGCAAAAAGAGTTACAGAAAAAAAATGTGCAGGTGGTCTCAATATTTATGAACAAAACAGACCTTAACGGTGAGTGGGACAAATTCTGCAAAACGACAGAAGATTGGCTGAACTTTATTGAAAAGCACGATATGAAATTGTGGCAAAATGTATGGTCTCCATTTGACCCTTATCGTTTTAATTATGATATAAACAGCTCGCCCGTACTTTATATTTTAGATAAAGATTTCAAGATAGTAACCAAACGCATAGGCTACGAACAAGCTATTGAACTGATAGAAAAAGATTTAGAATCGAAATAATATAAAATGAACATAAAACCGATTTCAGAATGGGGGTTGCCTGCAGCAAATCGCCCCCTGATTATTGCCGGACCATGCAGTGCCGAAACTCCCGAACAAGTAATGGCTACGGCACACGAACTTGCCAAACGCGGCGTAACTATTTTTAGAGCCGGTATTTGGAAACCGCGCACACGACCGGGAAATTTTGAAGGCGTTGGCGCCGAAGGGTTACAGTGGCTCAAGCGTGTCAAGAAGGAAACCGGCATGCTTACAACCACCGAAGTTGCAAACACAACACATGTATTTGAAACCCTCAAAGCCGGAATTGATATTTTATGGATAGGTGCACGCACAACTTCCAACCCGTTTGCGATGCAAGAAATTGCAGATGCTTTGAAGGGGGTTGATATTCCGATACTTATAAAAAACCCTGTAAATCCGGATATTGAATTATGGTGCGGTGCCATAGAGCGTCTGTCGGATGCCGGAATTTCACGTATCGGTGTGATACACAGAGGTTTCTCGAGTTTGTCAAAATCTATCTACAGAAACGACCCGGTTTGGCAAATTCCGATAGAACTTCGCCGCCGTCGTCCGGATTTGCCTATGTTTTGCGACCCCAGCCATATTTCCGGAAACCGAAAACTCATTGAGCCGGTTTCGCAAAAAGCTATGGACTTAAACTTCGACGGCTTGATGATTGAAACCCACATTGACCCCGATTGTGCACTCAGCGATGCCAAACAACAAATTACGCCCGAGCGATTGACCGAAATTCTTGACAAACTTGTTGTCAGACAACGAGAAAGCAAAGATGCAAAGCTCACTGAAATGCTCGAAGAACTCCGTGCGCATATTGATGAATATGACAACCGTTTGCTCGAAATTCTTGAACAACGCATGGATATAGCCAAGCAAATAGGTCAAGTTAAGAAGCAAAACTCCGTTACCATTTATCAACCCGGACGTTGGGGTGCGATTTTGAAAACCGTTGTCGAAAAAGGACAAAAAAAAGGGCTAAGCGACAATTTTATTGAAGCAATTTTTAAGGCGATACATCAGGAATCCATAAACTTACAAACAGAAATTTTGAATAATTTGCACGACGAAACGCCGACAGATTTCAGAGGATAGTAAGTAGTTTTAAAAATACTATTTCTAATTTAAAAGAAAATCGTGGACGCTTTTCGCATATTTTAATTTGTGTTTAATCTCCATGATAAACTTTATTTAGAATAACCGATAATAAATATAGAATGAAATTATTTCAGGATTACATAAAAGAATTGCAATCAACACCAATTGACAGGATAACTGAGCATTCAAAAAGAACAGCTCTTGAAAATCTGCTAAATGGAGTAGCAAGTGAATTAACATCAAAAGTTTCGATTTTACACGAACCAAAAAGAGAAGGAAAATTCGGGTCGCCTGATTTTAAAATAACAAATTCTGAAAATATTATCGGTTACATTGAGAATAAAAAAATTGACGAAAATCTTGATAAAATTCTTAAATCAGACCAGATAAAGAAATACAAGTGCCTTTCAGAGAATATAATTATCACAAACTACATAGAATGGATTTGGATTAAAGACGGCGAAGTAAATAAACGGCAGAATTTGTGTTTTTTATCGGATATCGAAAATAAAAAATTTAAGCTAAACGCAAACAACGTTGAAGAAGTAAAACAAATTCTAAAAAACTTTTTTCAACAACAGCCAATTGGAATTGCGGAGAGTAAAAAACTTGCAGAAGCTCTTGCGGTCAGGGGAAAACATTTAAAGGAGTTTGTCCTTGATGAATTAAAAATTCAAGAAAAAAGAGAAACAACGGGAAGACTTTACGGTCTTTACGAAACATTTAGAGATTTTGTGTTTGACAAACTTACTTTGAGCGAGTTTTCCGATGCGTTTTCGCAAATGCTAATTTATGGATTGTTCCTTGCCAAATTGAATGCAGACACGAAAGACATAAATTTATACAATGCTAAACAATTTATTCCGGTTTCAAATAAGTTAATCAAAGAACTCGTAGAATTCTTAAACGAACTTGATAACGAAGAATATAGACAAACAAAGTGGATTGTTGAAGAAGTATTAACAATAATGAACAATCTGCAACTAAGCGAAATAAACAAAAGTTTATCATTTAAAAAACAACAAAAAGACAAGGATAATTTAACGATAAAAGACCCTTATGTTTATTTTTACGAAGATTTTTTGGCTGCTTATGATTATGATTTACGAAAATCAAAAGGCGTTTACTATACGCCGCCGCCTGTTGTCAATTTCATAATAAGGGGAATAAATGATATTCTTTTAAGTGTTTTTGGTATAAAAAAGGGTTTTGCTGACAAAGACAAAGTAACAGTATTGGACTTCGCAACCGGAACGGGAACTTTTTTACTCGAAGTGTTAAGGCAAATAATTGAGAGTTTACCTTCTGATTCGGGTAAAAAACATGATTTAATAAGCGAACATATCTTGAAAAACTTGTATGGTTTTGAATATATGATAGCACCATATACTATTGCACATTTAAAATTAAGCCAGTTTTTAAAAGACGAAGGCTACGAAATGCAAGGAAATGATAAATTTCAAATTTATCTGACTAATACGCTCGTTCCAATGGATAAGCAACAAAAAATACCGATGCTACCGGCGTTATCCAAAGAAATTTCAGATGCACAAAATGTAAAAAACGCACCGATTTTTGTGATTACAGGAAACCCGCCATATAGCAAAAAATCAAAAAACACAGGAAACTGGATAACTCAATTGCTTAAAGGACATGATACCGAAGCAAAACATTCCAATTCGCCACAGCCTAATTATTATATGGTGGACGGAAAAGCGTTAGGTGAAACACAAAACTGGTTACGTGATGATTACGTTAAATTTATTCGATTTGCACAGTGGAAAATGCATGAAATTGAAAATGGTGTAATCGGTATAATCACAAACCACACATTTTTAGATAGTATTACATTTCGTGGTATGCGCCAAAGTTTACTAAATTCATTTGACCAACTTTATTTTTTGGATTTACACGGCAGCGCAAAACGAGAGGAGAATGTTCCCGCTGAAATGAAAAACGAAAATGTTTTTGACATTGAACAAGGTGTATGTATTTCGTTTTTAATAAAGAAAAAGGGACTTGAAAAGAAAATTTTTCATGCCGATATGTGGGGCAGCCGTGTTGAAAAATACCTGCAATGTATTGATAATTCAATTGATACGATCAATTGGGAAGAAATAAAGCCAAAATCGCCGTATTATTTTTTTATACCCCGTACCAACGGAAAAATGGAAAATTACCGAAAATGGTGGTCGGTTTCAGAAATTTTCAAAGCGTTTAGTTTGCCTTTAATGTCGGGAAATGATAATATTACGATTCAATTTTCAAAAATTGATTTGAAAAATAATTTTGAACTACTGGTACAAAAAAACATTTCGGACTTAAAAAATGTTTTTAATTTTGAAAAGGAAAGTACCAATTGGACAATTCAAAAAGCGAAAGATGATGTAATTAAAACAAATGAATTTGATAAAAAAACAGTCCAAATATGTTATCGTTTATTTGACAAACGATATTCTTATTTTACCGGTAATTCATCAGGCTTTCATAGCCGTCCCGGAAGCATTTCAAAACAGATGCTTCACGAAAATATCGGTTTACTATTGCCCCGTCAAATATCAAAACGCAGCTTTCAGCATGTATTTTGTACCGATTTAATACCCGATATGTGTTGTTTTTCGGCAGAAACAAAAGGTGCAAACCAATTGTTTCCGTTGTACTTGTATCACAAAAATATTGATAACACTTTCGAAAAAGAACCTAATCTTACCAAAGATTTTATGTCTTTTTTATACAAAAAATACGCTCAACAATGTAGCCCCGAACAAATTTTGGGTTACATCTATGCTATTTTACACAGCCAAACATATAGAGAAAAATATTTTGAAGATTTGAAGATTGACTTTGCCCGAATACCATTCGTAAAATCCGAAAATGAGTTTATCGAATTGTCTGATTTAGGGAATAAATTAGTTCAAGCACATTTGTTAAAAGAAGTGCCGGATAAAAACATTGGAAATTTTATTGGCGAAGGCGACAGCAATGTTGAGAAGGTAACATTCAACGAAAAAACAAATCAAGTCTCAATAAACAAAAATCAATATTTTGAGAATGTTTCGGCAGAAATATTTGATTTTAAAATTGGTGGTTATCAACCAATAGACAAGTATTTAAAAAGCCGAAAGGACAGAATTTTAAATCTTGATGAAAAAGAAACCGTTGAAAATATTATTAAAGTAATTGATTTCACAATTGAAATAATGTCGAGAATTGATGATTTGACAAAGAAATGGATTTAAAAAATAAGTATAATCCGGTCCATTTGATTTGTAGCCACAAATTCACAAAGTAAAATTCTAATTCTTTGATAATTAGCGAATTAGTGATTGCTGAAATTTATAGATGATATAGGAACGGTATATATTAGTTCTTGTAAGAAAACTCATAACACATTGAAATTATTTATGTTATAGGAAT
>DYOJ01000808.1 GCA_020720705.1 Acetofilamentum sp. | reverse complement strand
TACAAGGCAAAGTACCGCAAGTAAGGTTTCCAGAATTTAAAGGTGCTTGGGAACAGAAAAAGATGAGCGACCTTTTAAGCGAAGCCAAAAAGCGAAACGAAGATTTGAAATATGGCAAGGACGAAGTATTATCTGTTTCAGGAGAATTAGGAATTGTAAACCAAATTGAGCATTTAGGCAGAAGTTACGCAGGTGTTTCAGTTCACCAGTACCACGTTGTAGAAGTTGGCGACATTGTTTATACCAAAAGCCCTCTCAAAGCAAACCCTTTTGGAATTATTAAACTCAATAAAGGCAAAGCAGGAATAGTATCAACGCTTTACGCTGTTTACAAAGTAAATCAGCAAACGGCTTATGGACCTTTTATTGATTATTACTTTTCGTTAGATGCCAATACCAACCGTTATTTGCGACCATTGGTAAGAAAGGGAGCAAAAAACACTTTGCAAGTAACTAACGAAGAAGCCATACGTGCAGAAATATTTGCACCTGCAATCCCCGAACAAACCCGTATTGCTTCTTTTTTCACAGTTTTAGACAAGAAAATTGCTGAACTCAAACAAAAGAAAAACCTTTTGGAGCAATACAAAAAAGGCGTAACGCAAAAACTCTTTTCGCAAGAATTGAGGTTTAAAGATGATAACGGAAAAGAGTTTCCCAAATGGGAAAAGAAGAAGTTGGGAGAAATAGGTACATTTCAAACTAGTAGTGTAGATAAGCTTTATGTTGAAGGGGAAAGGGAAGTTTTTCTAGTAAACTATATGAACGTATATAAACATGAAAATCTGAATAGTGAAACTATTAAGAAACTTCAAGTTGTAACAGCAAAGGATAGCCAAATTGTTTCGAGTGATTTGAAAAAAGGCGATATTTTGTTCACCCCATCATCTGAAACGCCTTCTGATATTGGTCATTCAGTTGTGATTTTCGAAGATTTAGATAATTGTGTTTATAGTTATCATTTAATGAGATTTAGACCAACAACGAAAATTGATTTACTATATTCTCATTATTTCTGCAATATCCCAACAGTTTTAAATCAGTTTTCTAAATTAGCCACAGGAAGTACGAGATTTACAATTTCTGTAAAATCATTTTCATCTATTGAGATTAGTTTACCAAGTCAATCCGAACAAATCAAAATCGCCAATTTCCTTTCCGCAATTGACGATAAAATAAACCGAACCGAAACCCAGATACAGCAAACCCAACAATACAAAAA
>DYOJ01000807.1 GCA_020720705.1 Acetofilamentum sp. | reverse complement strand
CTCCGCTAAAACGCTGTAACAAATTGATTTTCAAAATGTTACAGCGTTTTAAATAAAAAAACGGCACAGAAACGGCACAAACTAACATTTTATTATAAAGCGTTAATAATCAAACTCTTATGTTTATTCTGCAAAGAACAGAAAAATATAGGAGAAAAAAATATATGCTTTTTATTGACTATCTGCCGGCAGAACTAAAAATGAATACAAGTCGTTGGTATGTGGCTTATCACGTAAAAAACCCACAAACAGGAAAATTACATCGAAAAACGATTAAAGTAAACCGCATTGAAAACTTGACTGAACGTAAACGCTATGCACGTAAATTAGTCTTGGAAATTAATAAAAAATTAGAAACAGGTTGGAATCCGTTTATCGAACAGGAAGCACCCCGCGGATATACGAAGTTGATAGAAGCCCTTGAGATTTATCTGCGTGCTAAAACAAAAGAATTTTCGAGTAAAGATTCCATTCGGACGTATGCAAGCCATGTTGAAAGCCTGAAAATTTTCGTTAAAAGCATTGAAAAAAATACGGATATGCTTGTGATTTCGTTTGATGCACATGCAGTAAAGCGGTATATGGATTATTTGTATAACGTGAGAAACTTATCCGGACGCACCTACAACAATTACAGAGCGTTTTGTACCGTGATTTGGAATTGGTTTGTCGAAAATCTATACTGCAAAGTGAATCCGTTTGCATCCGTAAAGAAGAAAATGGAGCAAACAAAAACACGAACCATTATAGACACGGACACGCGCAGTCGCATCCGAGAACACCTGCTCAAAACCGGCGAGCACGAATATCTTGCAATGATAATGCTGTGTTTTCACGGCTTGATACGCCCCAAAGAAATTTGTCTGCTCAAACCGGAATACTTTGATTTCGAGAAACGCATCATTTTTCTGCCGGCAAAAATCACCAAAGATAAAGACGACCGTATCGTTACCATTTCGGACGACCTTATGGAACACCTCGAAACTTTGAACATCCCGAAAATCAACCCGAGTAATTATATTTTTTCGACAGCGTTCAAAGCCGGAAAAATGCTTAAAGATGCACGATACGTGGGCAAACGTTGGGATAAACTGCGTAAAGAGTTGAACATGCCGGCAGAATATCAGTTCTACAGTTTGAAAGACAGCGGTATTGTGCAAAAATTTCAGGACGGTATCAATCCGCTTGACATTCGCAACCAAGCAGGGCACAGCTCGTTGGAAC
>DYOJ01000806.1 GCA_020720705.1 Acetofilamentum sp. | reverse complement strand
TTTGAACAACACTTCAACGGTCCATCGTATTTGATACAGTTCTATGGCTTTGACAAATGACAAGCTCTTATCGGTGGTCAATAAAAGATTCCATTTTTTTGCGTTTCGATATTTTATGTAAAACAATTTTACGGCAACTCCCTTATATTGAGCAACTATCGAAATATAGGAGGATTTGTATTTTTTTGAGTATTTTGATTTTTTACGCTCATTCTTGATTATTATTTGCTTGGAATTCAGTGCTTTTCCATCAATAAGAAATTTTCGTTTATCCATTTTACACATACCCAAAACGTGTATAATTTTATTTTTCAGGGTTCGAATTTGTGTTATCATGTAATCATTTACAAACCAGCTGTCCATCAAGACATAAGAACACATAAATCCATTTTTCAATGCGCGTTTTATCATCGAAATTGCAACTTGTGTCTTCTTCATATCCAACTCTTGGACTCTTTTATGAGCCGGCATTTCTTTTGTTCGCTTCTTGCTGAATTGTTCATTTTTCTCTTTATTTTTTAAACCAAAATTACCTTTTGTTCCTTTTTCGCGATGTAATGAAAAATCGGCAGCAACAAGGCTTTTGCCGTCCCAATATGCGAGGGTTAGCATTTTGAATCCCCAAGGATGAGTCTTTTTAACGTGATTGAATATCCTGCCGATAAATTCAAATTTATGTCCTGTTTTTTCGATGTCTGTGTCGTCTATAACGAAGCACTTAATACTTTCATTATCAGAGCCATGCTTCTCAGTTTGGGCTTTAAATTGTTTGGCACAACTCATTAACAGTTTTCGCCAATCCATTCGTGAATTGTTCATAAACCGATAAAGTGTGTTTTCATCACCTGCGAAAATGATTTTGTTTCCTAATTCTTGCATTGCCCAAATACTTGCGCCGCGCAGTCGGTATAAACACAAAGTCAAAATTAAGGTACAAACATCGAATCCTTTCTTTTTCGCATTTTCAAAAGGTTTGAGAATCTTTGTTATGCTGAACTGAAAGAAAAAGTGAAGAATCCCCCTGTCTGTTGTATTATTATCGGTTAAAATCTTTTCTAATTCGCTAATTTTGTTTAATTTTGAGTGCATAAGCGGCAGTTTTGATTGTATTTACTCTTTTGTCTTGTAATTAACTCAAAGATAGTAATTTACAATTGATTTTACCGCTTTTTTTTATTTATTTTTTCAGGGAAATCTGCCCTTTCGTGGTGTGGGAAACTTTAGT
>DYOJ01000805.1 GCA_020720705.1 Acetofilamentum sp. | reverse complement strand
AATTTCTAATCATTCCCTTGTGTGTCAAAAACTTTGTCATGGATGTTTCATATTTCGATTATTTTATTTTTTTTAAAATCACTATCACGGCAATCAATGCAAGGATACCCGCAAGTACGTAGTGTGCCTTTGGCTGCCCTTCTTTTTTCTTCAATTCGCCGATTTTATTTTGATACACATACGCACGGTTTACGGCATCGCAAAACGCTCTGGATGAGATGGTTGATGCTGTAATGGCATCAATTTCGCCGCCGTCTTTGCTTACAACGATGGTCTTTGCATTGGCAAAGTTTTTATCGCCGTCTTTTACGACATCAAACTCCGGTTTCCTGCCGATAAATTGCTTGCTCCACCACGTTGTGTCTTTCGTGCCGTCTTCTTTTTCAACAACAGCAAGCGATTTCGACTTGTCCATTTTGTCGCCCAAACCGGGGGTTTCCTTGTGTTCGAGCACCGATGTTCCAGATATTTTACCTTCGGCATCAAAGCCCACCATGATTTTGATACGCTCCGTAAAGCCCAAATCCGAAAAGGTTTTGATAGCCGTTCCGACGGGTTTTTCGCCCATTTTTGCAGGATACACAATAATCACATCCCCTCCGCCGATGTCCAAGGTATCCGATTCGGCAACGGGATTGTTGTCGAAAGGCGGCACCACATCGCTGACTGCCTTTTTATCCTTTTCAAGTTTTGCGAGACTAATGGGCGTCTCCGTTGCTACGTTCACGTACGCCAAAGCGGTTGCTGCAATTGCCGAGATTAAAAACAGCACCAGCACCATATTTTTAAATGTAGATTCTTTTTTACTTGCCATGATATTTTTTTTTAGACAACAGTATTCATTGGTAATTAGTCATTATACTTAAAACGACTGATATGTTTACTTTCATTCTTTGTTAACTATTAGATAATCTGTAAATTATCACATTTTCAGTATAGTCATTATTCAATATTCATTTTTTTTGTTTCTATAATTCTTTACTTATCAATTCATTTTCAAATTGTTCCACAGTTGGTAAATTAGATTTTAAATGACTTGGGATTATTTCCGAAACATTAAAACTACTTACCCCGATAGGTTTTCCAAAATCTCGCAGAGCGTATTCCACATCTATTTTATCTTTTGATTTACAGAGTAATATACCGATTGTAGGATTGTCTGACTCATCCTTTAATAAGTCATCAACTGCGGAAAGATAGTAATTCATTTTTCCGGCAAATTCCGGCTC
>DYOJ01000138.1 GCA_020720705.1 Acetofilamentum sp. | reverse complement strand
TACATCTTTGGTAAAAAAAAACTCCGCCTTTCGGCGAAGTTTTTTCTTTTGTGTGAGCAATTATTTTAGTGAAATCACAAGATATTTTGAGATTTTCCAAAACTTCTCATGGTCTTTCACAACTAATTTTGAATATTTTTTTCCGTTCATTACGAACTCAAAGGAAGCATCCGGATGGGTAGTAAGCAATGTAACTGCAGAGGCATCGTTTATATAAAACTCTTTTACTTTTCTAATATCTATGGTTGTAAAACCCTCATAATCTTCATTGATTTTCTTAACTCCTCCGATTCCGACAAAACCGCCGGCACTTGAAATTACTTTTTTATCTTTCAATTCTTTTAGAGTCCCGATAACATAAAAAGCACTGTTTAAAGCCTTGTCTTGCTCGGCGATGGTTGCTTCTTTTTCAGTTTTCTCGGTTGAGAGTTCTTCTACATCAGTTTCAAGATTTTCAACTTTTTCGTTCAAAGATGCAATATCTACATTTTTTTGCTCCAATAAGGTTCTCAAATTTTCGAGTTCTTGTCCTTTTTGGGTTGTTTCAGCAGTTAAACGCTCAATGGTTTGTTGGAATTGTGCAACTTTGGAGTCAGAATTTTTCAATTTTTTCTTCAGAGCAGCAAGTTTTTCTTTGTTCTCGTTCATCAGGTCATAGATAGCGTTAATATCTGTGTTGATGGATTCAACATCTGTCTCGCCAAGTTCGCCTTCAGTGCTCGCTTTCGTCGTGATGATTTTTTCTTTGTCTTTAATTTCATCCAAATTTGCTTGGATTTCATTAAAGGCTTTTAGGTATTCGTTAATTGTTTGAGAATCAGCACCGGTGATTTGCTTTAAGCTGTCCACTTGTGCTTTGAGTTGCTTTTCTTGTTCACTTTCTCCGCACGATTGGAGAAAGAAAGGAACGATAAGTATCCAAATAAAACGTTTCATGTACTTCAATTTTAATTATTAATGTAAACTATATTTAACATTACAAAAGTAATATTTTTTTATTAAATAGCTAATTTTCAGTAAAAATATTTAAAAATTACACATTATCGAACATAATTCGTTCAACAAAGCTGCGATAATCAACAGTTGCACGTTGAATTATATCTTTTGCCTCTGCAACATCGTATGTATGAGTTATTTCGCATCTTCCTTTTTCATCGCCGGGCATGTCTTTATAGGTTAGGAAGTAATGTCTGAGACGTTCGAGTACCGCTTTGGGAACATCTTTAATATCCTGATATTCACCATAAACAGCATCTCCAATCATTACTGCAATGATTTTGTCATCTGCTTCGTTTCCATCAATCATTCTGAAACCGCCGATTGGGCGAGCTTGCACCAAAATATCGCCATGAGTAATTTCCTTTTCTGTAAGCACGCAAACATCCAAAGGGTCTCCGTCTCCGACAATGTCCGGACGATTTAGTACCGAAATACATTTATCTGCCACCCGAACACCACAATAGGTTTGCGGCACAAAGCCGTACAGCGCGGGCAATATGCTGGAATATTTCTGCGGACGGTCTATTGTGAGGTAACCTGATTCCTTATCAACTTCGTATTTTACGGTATCGGTAGGCACCATTTCAATAAATGCCGTAAATACTTCCGGAGCTTTATCTCCAATATCTATTCCGTGCCAAGGATGTGCTTTATGCCTGAGTCCCAACAATTTACCTATCGGGTCGAGTGTTTTGTGTGCCATATATTATTTTTTTAACTTGTCAAATTTTTGTGATGATGGGTCTATTTCTTTAAGGATATTGTAAACAGCAGTTCGCTCAGAATCAGGTGCATCTGTGAAAATATTTACAAATTCGGATGCTTTTGTGGTCAATAAAACTTTGAGGTAGAACGAGTCGGGTTTGCGTTTGTAAACAGCTTGAAGTTGTTGCATTGCGGAAGCGATTTCGGAGCGTCCGACTTCGATTTTTGTTTCCATGCGGTCTAAACCCAAGTAATGGTATCTGTATGAAAATTTTCGGAGTTGGCTGTTTGGACTTTCCAAAATACTTTCAATCATGTAATAACGGTTATTTTCATCAGTTCCTTCAAAAGCCTTCCATCCGGGTTCAGGTGCGCTTTGTGCGTTCGTTACAATCTCCCTTGCTTTCTGATAATAAGGTGTGCCGGCACTATTGCCGAACGAATCGTAATCTAAGCCGATGATGACATAAGCATAAAAAGCCAATACAGAAGTCAGGTTGCTCAAATGAGAATTTTCGTTAAACTCAAGTTTCTGACCATCAACATATTCAAAAATAAAGGCGTCATCACGTTCTTGGTGATTCAACATGACAGATTTATAATTTGTGTTAAATACCGGTCGAGTTGATTGCACCGTAAGCGTACCCGTAAATTTGTCAATACCGTTGAAGTCCGAAAGGTTAATAGATAACTGACATTCAATACGTTCGTTATTCGAAAATACGTTATCAGTCCACTTTGTATTGTTCATAAACTCAGTGATATCTCGTTGCAGACTTCGATAAATTTCTTCATTTGTACCTTGAATTCGGCTTCGGTTTACCGCCACTTGACAAAGAAGTTCTTGGGCAGAAGTGTTAGCATTAAAGAAAGCTAAAAAACTTAATATCAGAACAATATATCTCATTTCTTCGTTGATAAAAGGTTAAAAATTAGTTCGCAAACATCACCGGCGAGCGCGGTTTTAGATTTTAACTCAATATCACGAATTGTATTGTGTTTATCAATAATTTTAACTTTATTTGTATCCGTACCAAAGCCTGCACCCGTGTCTCGAAGTGAATTTAATACGATGGCATCAAAGTTTTTTGCATGCAATTTTTGTTGTGCATGTTCAATTTCATTTTCTGTTTCAAGCGCAAATCCTACCGTAATTTGTTGTTCGGTTTTGAGCTTTCCGAGTTCAGCCGCAATATCAGGGTTCTTTTTTAGGCGAAGAACGGGGTCGGTGTCTGATTTTTTCATTTTATTTTTCGATACTTCTTCAGGTGCATAATCAGAAACTGCTGCCGCAAAAACAGCCGCATGACAATTCGGGAAAATTTTACGGGCATACTCAAACATCTCTGCGGCAGTTTCTACATGCGTGCACGAGATATTTGGATGTTTGGTTTTGAGATTGACAGGTCCGGAAACAAGCAAGACATTTGCACCGTGTTCAGCTAATTTTTCGGCAATGGCATAACCCATTTTCCCGCTTGAACGATTTCCGATAAAGCGCACAGGGTCAATAGGTTCATAAGTAGGACCGGCAGTAACAAGCACCGTATATTTGTAGGTATCGGATGTGGAAAAATACTCAATCAAGGTTTGCACAATGCGCTCAGGCTCAGCCATTCGTCCCTTACCGTCCAAGCCGCTTGCAAGTTCTCCGGAATCGGCATCAATAATTTTGTTGCCACGCGCTCGCAAGGTTTGAATATTGTCGGTTACAGCAGGATGTGCATACATATCTAAATCCATGGAAGGTACAAAAAACACAGGACATCTGGCAGATAAATATGTAGTTATCAATAAGTTATCTGCCAATCCGACTGTGCATTTGGCAAGTGTATTCGCAGTTGCGGGTGCAATTACAAAAGCATCAGCCCATAAGCCCAAATCCACATGACTGTTCCATGCACCCGAAGTTTGGTCGAAAAATTCGGACAACACCGGACGTTTTGACAGCGTAGAAAGCGTGAGCGGCGTAATAAAATGTTTGGAAAACGGAGACATCAGCACCTGAACTTCAGCACCCGACTTTATTAATAGACGAACCAGCAACACAGATTTGTATGCTGCAATTCCGCCGGACACACCGACAATAATTCGTTTTCCGCTAAGCATCTGAAAATTAGTCTTCCGAACGTTTATACGGCAATTCTCCGTTCACCATTTCGGTGGTTGCAATCAAAACAGGTTTAGGTTGCTTTTCGTAATGTTTTGAAATTTCTATTTGTTCACGATTTTCAAATATCTCCTCCAAATTATCGGTGTATGAAGCAAATTCTTCGAGCTTTCGATTCAATTCTACTTTGATTTCACGACTGATTTGGTCAGCACGTTTTGAAATGATATTGATTGACTCATAGACATTTTCAGCGGTTCCTTGCACATCCTTGATGTTGCGAGTTATGGTATTTGAACTGACCACTATTTTCTTTTGTTCCATGTGTGGTGAAATTTATTATTGTAATTTATATTATTTTGAACTGATTTCTGATAGTTTTTCGATTTTCTTTTCTGCATTTTTTTTAAGTCGTTCGGCTTCTTGAGCATATTCAGATGTAGGAAATTTACTAACGAACTTTGTATAATCTTTTAAAACAGCTTCATAACGTTCTTTTTGTTTGCTTCCGATACTGTTTTCGGCATATTCGTAGGACGATTTCAAAATATAAAAAAGTGTGGATTCTTTGTATTTTGTGTCCGGAAATGATTGCAAAGAGTTTTTCAAACTGATAGACGCAGCATTGTAATAACCCATATCGTAATAAAGTTTTGCATTGTCATAAGATTTCTTTTCTAACCTATCACGTAATTCATCAACAAGTTTGTTACATTCTTCTATTTTGGGACTTTTAGGGTACCTGCTTATAAATATTTCAAAAGCTTGCAATGCGGTATAAGTTGCTGACTGTTCGAGACTTGTCTTTGGTGAATCTTTATAATAACAGAATGCACTCATAAACATAGCTTCTTCGGCATATTTACCTTTGGGGTAATATTCTGTGTATTTTCTGAAATAATAACCGGCTAATATATAATCTTTTACGTAATAATTTGAATAAGACAACATATTCATCACTTCCTGACCTTCATCTGTCCCGCGAGTTATCAACACGATATCTTCCAGCAAAATAAGGGCTTTGCTAAATTTTTTGTTTTCATAATACTCTTTGGCGGCATTGAGTTTGAGTGTTGGGTCGGTTTGCTTTTTTTGTTTATTAAACTTGCAACCCGTGTGCATTGTCAGCAAAATCAATGCAGCAAGTAATCCTATGATTGATATTCGATTTTTTCGCATGTCGCAAAATTAGAAATAGATTTGTTGAACACAACAGTTTTTTTCTTAAAAAATCAAAAAAGATTTATTTTTATGGTCAAAAACCACAAAAAGATTCATTTTGAACCTATTGCAGTCAAAATAACGTCAAGATTTTCGGATTTAGCTTTGATAATTCCTTTTTCATCCAAATAATAGTACATCGGCAAGCGGTTTATGTCATAAAGTTGGACAATATCAGAATTTTCTCCTTTAAAATCACACAAAAATTGCCCCGCCGGATTATCCGCTTTTAAGACTTTCTTTAAGCGACTCGCATCTGCATCCATACTGATACTCAGAAGTTCCGTTGTTCCCTTTGTATGAAATTTTTTAAGTTTCTGAAAGTCAGAACGACAAATACCGCAATTTGACTTTCCGAATGTAAGCAGAATTTTCGAACCTTGTTTTGAAGCCAACGAGACTTTGACACCCGAAGTGTCCGGCAAAGAAAAATCCGGAGCTTGTTTCCCGATTTCAAGTCGTTTTTTTATCGCAATTGCATTATGTATGTCTTTGATATAAAACGACTTTCTTATTGTATCAGACAACTGTTCCGACAAAATGAGAAGACTATCGGCACCCAATTCCCTGCGTAAACCATTCGCCAAAATATAAGCTGAAACATAGGAATTTTGATGTTTTTGAACAAAATTTACCATAAATTTCTTTTGCTCGCTTAAAATTGCACGCTCCTCCGTCAAAGCAGACAAAATCATTAGACTATCCGAACTTAAACGCGCTGCAACAATCTGATTTGAAAGTTCTTGTAGCCTATTTTCATACGCAGTATTGTTCTCCAAATATTCCGAAAAAAGTTCTTGTGATACCGAGCCGTCTAAGCCGGGTTCAGACAAGTTTGCCAAATCAATATCTAAACGCATTCGTTTGTTTTCAACAAACAATTCTATCACAGCCTCCCTATCACCCAACACAAGATACATTAATTGAGGATGTTCTACGCTATGTTTCTTAAATTTAAAGCGACTTTTTTTGACCATAACCGAGTCTTCCGGTAATAATGTTCCGTTTTCGACACGATAAAGCACCGCCTTGCCTTCAAAAAAGCCGGTTGAATAACCTTCAATCTCGTAGGTATCCATTTGCTCACCCACTTTGCCGCATGCAAACCAGAAAAGCGCCGAAATTAAAACTGACGGAATTATTTTGAACTTCATCTGCATTTTTTTACAAAAGTAGATATTTTGTCGAAACTTTAGCAATGTGATAGAAAAAGAATATGGAACAAAAATAAATTTTACCTACAAACGAAAACAATTGATGATTGAAATTTATTTTATATGACTTATTTTCAGGTATTTAATTCATAATAATAAGAAATCGGAACATCTGATATTTATAAATCACGTTGCAGTATTTTTTTATATTTTTTAGGTAAAATGT
>DYOJ01000804.1 GCA_020720705.1 Acetofilamentum sp. | reverse complement strand
CTGTAATATCTTGAAAAACCTGATTACTTTCAAACTTATTTAGTGCAAATCGAACTCCGATTGCAATTAATAAAACTGTGTCTTTCATCACTTTACTCCGTTAAAAAATTCTTTCATTTGACTGTAAACATCCATATCGAAAAGCAAAATATAAGCCGTTACCAAAGCTCCGATAATAAGCAACACCCCGATAAACTTACCTGCAACTGTATTAAATGCCGAAACAATAATACTTTTAAGCAAGTCAAATATCCATTTCATCAAAAACACAAACGTTTTGTAAAACGCTATAACAGACCAAGTGACGGCAATTCTAAGCATATCTATCAACACAACAATCAAAGTAAACGGAATACGGAAACCTTCCAAAATATAAGTCCAAAACCAAGAACCGCCTTGTATATTAAAACTCCAAAGCGAAGCCGTGAGATAAAACCATGTATTCGATTTTACGGTGAATTTACGCTTAAACCGCGCCCTTGTGGTTGAATAGTAACCGTATCCGCGTATGACTTCCATATTAAAACTGATTTAAAATTTCGCTAAGAAAATCTCGTTTTGTCGCGCCTTCCTTGATTGTTCGATAAATAACTCCCTGACCTGTTTTCAACGTGTCCACGTTTTTTTCAAGTCGTTTCAGACTTCGTTTCATGGTGTCTTGATTGCGCTTGAGTATTTCGATTTCTTTCCGAAATTCCGCCTCATACAGCTCAAATCTTTTTTCTTTTAGCGGTTTGGTTTCCGATTCGTAAAAGCTGTATCCGACAAAGACAACAACGACAATTACGATAAGACTAATTACTGTTTTCATTTGCATATTTGTTTGAAAATTCAACTTCTACTATATTTCTGTTTTTAGGTTTCATTTTTCGGATACGTGAGAGTTCCGATGCGATATAGTAAGGTTCAAAATTATCAGCTCTGACCATTTCCCTTCTCCAAAGCGTTTCTTTGCTTTTTAATTCTTCTGTCAATTCGAGTATTCTTCCCTCCATTTCAGTTGCATCACTTTCAATCTTGAAAATCTCTTTATTCTGCATTTCGTTCATTTCCAAACTTGCTTGCAACTGTATCAGTAGTCTGTCATAGTCAGATTTGCTCACTGTAAGGTCAGATTTCTCATTGTTAATCTGTCCTAAACTGTATGTAATGACAGCCGTAAAAACAGCGAATAAAACGGACAAAATAAGAGCAACATAATTAATTGTATCGGATGCGTATTGTTCAAATA